>DATBMX010000118.1:0-6719 GCA_036554625.1 Aestuariivirgaceae bacterium | reverse complement strand
AGGGAAGATTTCGCCTTCAGGTCGCCGGCTTTCACTTTCAGCTATGTCGTCACCGATCCGGTCAAGGCGGCCATAGACTTATGGGAAATCCTCGCGCCGGTTTTCGTGCCGATGATGCTGGGCAGCGTGGTGCTGGGGCTTGCCGTCGCCATTCCATCCTATTTCGCCGCGCGCGCGGCGGCCGATGCGCATCAGCGCCGGCGGCGCAACAGGCTGCGCGCCAAGGCGGCGCCAACGCAAGCGTGACGGCGCCGGCATGATCATCGGCATCGGCAGCGACGTGATCGACATCCGCCGGATCGAGCGGACGCTCGACCGCTTCGGTGAGCGCTTCGTAGCGCGCGTTTTCACGGAAATCGAAAGGCGCAAATCGGAACGCAGGCGCGAACGGGCCGCTTCCTATGCCAAGCGGTTTGCCGCCAAGGAAGCCTGCTCGAAGGCCTTGGGCACCGGCTTCGCGAAGGGAGTCTATTGGCGCGACCTCGGCGTCGTGAATGAGGCTTCGGGCAGGCCGACCATGGTTCTCACTGGCCAGGCGAGGGACCATCTCGAACAGATATTGCCCGCTGGCCACCGCGCCATCGTGCACTTGACGATCACGGACGAATATCCCTATGCGCACGCGCATGTGATCATCTATGCGGTGAAGGCATAAGCCACGATTGCCTAACTCCCCCGCAGCGGCTATAGGCTTTTCCCGCGAACCGGAGGGGGCGGATGCGGCCTAATCATCGAAACCACACAAACATGGCGGCGAACGTGCGCGAATCACGGCGAGAGGACAGTGCCTGGGAAGTCATCAAGACGGTGGTGCAAGCCCTGTTGCTCGCCTTCCTCGTGCGCACCTTCCTGTTCCAGCCGTTCAACATCCCGTCGGGCTCGATGTATCCCACCCTCATGATCGGCGATTATCTCTTCGTCTCGAAGCTCTCCTACGGCTACAGCAAATACTCATTCAACTTCTCGGTCGACCGGTTGGGATTCCAATTTGGGCCGGTTCCCATCGAAGGCCGCGTCTTCTTCGCCGAGGAGCCGAAGCGCGGCGACGTGGTGGTTTTCAAGCTCCCGGCCGACAATGAGACGGATTACATCAAGCGGCTCATCGGCATGCCGGGCGACCGCATTCAGGTGATGGACGGCGTTCTTCACATCAATGGCGAGCCGGTCAAACGCGAGCGCATTTCCGACTATGTCGACGAGAATGGCGAAGGCAGCGGTTCGCCGATCCCGCGCTATGTCGAGACGCTGCCCAATGGCGTGAGCTATGAAACGCTTGACGCTATCGACGGATCGGCGGGCGACAACACCAAGGAATATCTGGTTCCCCCCGGCCACTATTTCATGATGGGCGACAACCGCGACAATTCGGAAGACAGCCGGTTCCTAACGCCCGTCGGCTTTGTGCCCTTCGAGAATTTCGTCGGCCGGGCCGACCTCATCTTCTTCTCGCACAACGGAACGGCCAGCCTCTTCGAGATATGGAAGTGGCCTTTCGCCATAAGATGGAACCGGTTCTTCAACACGGTCGATTGAAG
This sequence comes from Aestuariivirgaceae bacterium, assembly GCA_036554625.1. Classification (GTDB taxonomy): domain Bacteria; phylum Pseudomonadota; class Alphaproteobacteria; order Rhizobiales; family Aestuariivirgaceae; genus DATBLQ01. Next base: position 5,184 of record DATBMX010000118.1, on the reverse strand, counting down.
TGGCGCAGCGTAAGGCCCTGGCGGAGAAGATCGGCTATCACTTCAAGCACCCGGATCTGCTGACGAGAGCGCTGACGCATCCCTCCTACAGAGGCAAGAAAGCGCAGAACTACGAAGCTCTCGAATTTCTTGGCGATCGCGTGCTCGACCTTGTGGTTGCGGAGGAGCTTTACCGCCGCGACCCGCATATGGCGGAGGGTTCGCTGACGCAAAGCCTCAAGGGGCTCGTGCGCACGGAAACCCTGGCGCAAGTGGCGCGCGAACTCGGCCTCGCCGAGTGGCTGCGGGCTGAGAAGCGCGGCGGCGCGCTCAAGGTGCGCGCCAGCAACAACGTTCTGGCCGACGCCTGCGAAGCGCTGATCGCCGCGATCTATCTTGATGGCGGCATCGAAGCGGCCCGGCAGTTCATCATGCGGCATTGGCAGGGACGATTCGACAGCGTGCGTTTCGATCTCAAGGATCCCAAGACGACGCTGCAGGAATGGACAGGGGCGAAGGCCTTGGCGCCTCCCGTCTACCGGGTGGTGAGCCGGACGGGGCCGCAGCACGATCCCATGTTCATCGTCGATGTGGAGGTTGAACAGCACGATTCCGCCAGAGGCGAGGGGAAGTCCAAGCGCCAGGCCGAGCAGGATGCGGCGCGCAGCCTTCTGAAGCGCCAGGGTGTGCGTGTTGAGTGAGGCGCCAACACGCTGCGGCTTCGCGGCGATAATCGGCGCCACCAACGCCGGCAAATCGACTCTCATCAACCAGCTTGCCGGCTACAAGGTGGCGATCGTTTCCCACAAGGTGCAGACGACGCGCGCTCGCATCCGGGCCATCGTCGTCGAAGGGCGAAGCCAGATCATTTTCGTCGACACGCCCGGAATATTCCGGCCGCGGCGCAGGCTCGATGAAGCCATGGTGGAAGCGGCCTGGAGCGGAGCGTTAGAGGCTGATGTCGTGATGCTGGTGGTCGACGCACGCGCTGGGATCACTGAAGACGTTGAGGCCATCGTCAAGAATCTTGGCGAAGGCAAAACGCCCTCGGTGCTCGTGCTGAACAAGATCGATCTCGCGAAACGCGAAGCGCTGCTCGAGGGTGCGGCAAGGCTCAACGCACTCCATGAATTTGCCGAGACCTTCATGGTAAGCGCCCTCAACGGAGACGGAACGAATAGGCTCAAGGGGACTTTGGCGCTGATGATGCCTGAGGGGCCCTGGCTATATCCTGAGGATCAGATTGCCGATGTGCCGATGCGACTCATCGCCGCCGAGGTGACGCGGGAAAAGATCTACGAGCGGCTGCACCAGGAGCTGCCTTATCAGTCGACCGTCGAAACGGAAAGCTGGGAGGAGCGCGCCGATGGATCGGTACGCATCGACCAGGTGATATTCGTGGAGCGGGAGAACCAGCGCAAGATCGTCCTCGGCAAGGGCGGGCAGGCGATCAAGGAAATCGGCAGGCGGGCGCGCGAGGAGCTCGAAGCCACGCTCGAGCGCAAGGTGCATCTGTTCCTCTTTGTCAAGGTCAGGGAGAATTGGGCAAGCGACCCAGAGCGCCTGCGGGCAATGGGGCTCGAGCCATGATGGCATTATTCCTATCGTCACCCCGACGACTGTTCCTCCGTCATGGTCGTGCTTGACACGGCCATTTGATGCGCGGGAGGTCGGCGCAGGACGAAAGACATGCGTTTGCCCGGATGACGGTGAGAGAAGTGTCAGGCGTGACGCGGGGTTCAGCATCGGCTAGGAAGAGCCATGCATTGGACCGAAGAGGGCATCGTGCTGACGGTGCGCAGGCACGGCGAGACGAGCGCCATTGTCGAACTCTTGACGCGCGGCCATGGAAGGAGTCTCGGTCTCGTCAAGGGCGGGCGGTCGCGCCGCTTGCGGCCCGTGCTGCAACCGGGAAATTCAGTTCTCGCGACGTGGCGGGCAAGGCTCGAAGAGCAGCTCGGCGTGTTTACCGTCGAGCTTTCCTCGCCGCGCGCGGCCCGGCTCATGGACGATCCTTTCAAGCTCGCGGGGCTTAGCACGGTCATGGGATTGGCCTTGCTCCTGCCCGAACGCGAGCGCCATCCACGCATATATGACGCCACCGTGGTGTTGCTCGAGTCACTGGAGAGCGACGCGGTCTGGCCGGCGCTGCTGGCGCGCTGGGAGCTCGGCCTTCTCGACGAGCTTGGCTTCGGCCTTGACCTTGGCCGTTGCGCGGCAACAGGCTCCAACGAAGCGCTCGCCTATGTTTCGCCAAAATCGGGCCGCGCCGTCAGCCTTGCGGCCGGAGAACCATACCAGGAGCGGCTATTGAAGCTTCCGGCCTTCCTGACGCCTGCGGGAGGGTCCGCCGCCGTGGCGGACATCAGCGATGGCTTGCGGCTCACCGGCTATTTCCTCGAACGCCATATCCTCGCCCCCCGCGGCATCAGCGCTCCAGGCGCCCGCGACATAGTGATCGAAAGACTTGCCCGGAGCGCTGGGTGAATCCATCACTCGCCTGCTCCGAAGGGAAAACTCATGCTCAACCGCCTCAATCATGTCGCCATCGTCGTGCCCGATCTCGCCAGGGCGCGAGGGATCTATCTGAAACTCGGAGCCAAAGTTTCCGAACCCAAGACACAGCCCGAACATGGCGTCAGCGTCGTGTTCGTCGAGCTTGAGAACACCAAGATCGAGTTGCTCGAACCCATGGGCGAGAGTTCTCCGATCAGCGGGTTTCTCAAGCGCAATCCGGAGGGCGGCATCCATCACCTGTGCTATGAGGTGCCGGACATCGTCGCGGCGCGAGACAGGCTGAAAGCGCAAGGCGCGCGCATTCTGGGTGACGGAGAGCCCAAAACCGGGGCGCATGGCAAGCCCGTGCTGTTCCTGCACCCGAAGGATTTCTGCGGCACGCTCGTCGAATTGGAGCAGGCATGAGTTTCGCCACGCTGCTCGCCATCTATTTTCTGATCTGGTGGATGGTCCTGTTCACGGTGCTGCCATGGGGCGCAACGAGCCCTCATGAGCAGGGCAGCGACGTGGAACCTGGACATGCGCCGAGCGCGCCGATCAAACCGTCGATCATGGTCAAGGTGGCGGCGACGACCGTGATCGCGGCCGTCATCATGGCGCTGGGCAGCTGGCTCGTGACCTCAGGTGTTTTGAGCCTGGACAGCTTTCCGTTCCTGCCGGATCCGGCGCCCTGACGCCGAAAAAGAAAAGCAAGGCCGAAGCCTTGCCAAGAAAACTCGTCAGCTCTCCCACCGCGTCGATAGTGCCAGCCTTGGACTTGGCGGCGATGGAGAAGCAGAACCTCCCTAGACTTGGACCCTTTGGATTCCGCTTACTCTGCGGACAGCCCGGCCGCGATCGGCCGTGACAGAAATGGACCATAGCCACCGTTGAGAACTCTGTCATCCGGAATTTTGAAATAGCTCGGCGCCTGACTTGTCCGGGCGGCCAGTCACCCTGAACGGCTTTGTTTTCACGACGAGTTCGCCTAAAAGGTGCAGTCGCGGCAGGCACCTCTCGGGTGCCTTCGTTCCAAACAAAGCGGGCAAACCCGGCCAAGCTCTCAGGCAGTCCATGCGCTTATCCCGTTATTTCCTGCCAATTCTCCGCGAGGATCCCAAAGAAGCGGAGATCATCTCTCACAGGCTGATGCTGCGGACCGGCATGATCCGCCAGGAGGCGGCGGGGAGCTATTCGTGGCTGCCGCTGGGCTTCCGGGTGCTGAAGAAGATCGAACAGATCGTCAGGGAGGAGCAGGACAGGGCAGGGGCGCTGGAGGTTCTCATGCCGACGTTGCAGTCTGCCGAATTGTGGCGCAAGTCAGGCCGCTACGAAGCCTATGGCAAGGAGATGCTGCGCTTCAAGGACCGTCACGACCGCGAGATGCTCTATGGCCCGACAAACGAGGAGATGATCACCGACATTTTCCGGCAAGGGGTGAAATCCTACCGCGACATGCCGCGCAATCTCTATCACATCCAGTGGAAGTTCCGTGACGAGGTGCGGCCGCGATTCGGCGTGATGCGCGGGCGCGAATTCCTGATGAAGGACGCCTATTCATTCGACATCAGCGCCGAGGCCGGGCGCCATTCCTACAACAAGATGTTCGTCTCCTATTTGCGGACCTTCGCGCGGATGGGATTGAAAGCCATACCGATGCGCGCCGAGACAGGACCCATCGGCGGCGATCTGAGCCACGAATTCCTGATCCTTGCCAAGACGGGCGAAAGCGGCGTCTATTTCGACCGCGACTTCTACGATATGGACTGGAGCGCTTTCGCTATCGATTACGACGATGTTCAAGCGATCTCGAAGGTGGTCACGGATTTCACGAACAAATATGCTGCGACCGAAGACAAACACGACGAGAGGGAATTCGGCCGCCTCGTACCGGAAGGGCGGCGGCTGTCCGGCCGCGGCATCGAGGTGGGCCACATCTTCTTCTTCGGCACGAAATATTCGAAGCCGCTTGGGTGCTATGTTCAGGGTCCTGGCGGCCAGCAGATCGCCGTTGAATCGGGCTCATATGGCATTGGCGTGTCGCGCCTTGTCGGCGCCATCATCGAGGCGAGCCATGACGAGGCGGGAATCATCTGGCCGGAACCCGTCGCGCCCTATCGCGTCGGCCTGATCAATCTAAAGCCGGGCGATGGCGACACGGACCGGGCCTGCGAGAAGCTCTATAAAAGCTTCAGGGCGAAGAAGATCGAGGTCCTCTATGACGACACGGACGAGCGGCCTGGCGCCAAATTCACCGTCATGGATCTCGTTGGCCTACCCTGGCAGGTGATCATGGGGCCGCGCGGCCTCAAGGAGGGAGCGGCAGAGGTGAAAAGACGTGCGACGGGAGAGAGACAATCGGTGCCGTTGGACAAGATATTCGATTTCTTCACCTCCTCCGGAGCGTCGGCATGACGCCGCAGGCGTCTGACACCAGGCCGTTTGCGGGTTTCGAGTGGATGATCGCCGGACGCTATCTCAGGGCCCGGCGGAAGGAAGGGTTCATTTCCGTGATCGCCGGCTTTTCCTTCGTCGGCATCATGTTGGGCGTGGCGACGTTGATCATCGTCATGGCTGTGATGAACGGCTTCCGGGCGGAACTCCTCAACAAGATTCTCGGTTTCACCGGCCTCATCAATGTTTACGCCAGCGGCGCGCCATTCCAGAAATCCTTGTTGGAGGCGGCGCCTCTTCAAACCGCACGCGCGC
>DATBMX010000081.1:0-2823 GCA_036554625.1 Aestuariivirgaceae bacterium | reverse complement strand
GGTTGTGCCATATTATCTGCTCCGTCTCATTGTGGGCGAACCGTCGCCCTGTTCTTAAGGGTATGTCCGAGACATGCGGCCGATTGAACAGAAAACCTTGGACTTCATCGCCGAAATCGATCGCGTGGACGATTCTGAGAGCGTCCGTCTCCTGTTCCAGCGTTTTTTGGAGGTGGAGATCGGCTTCACCAACGTCGTTTGCCTCAAGGTTCCCAACGCCGCGGAAACACTCAATTCTACCATCTATTTTAACACGCGGCCCGAGGCGTGGACGGAACATTATGTCGAGGCCAATCACATCTTCAGCGACCCGATGGTGCGCGAGCTCTACAAGACCTACGACCCCTACGCCTGGTCGGACGTCTTGAACCGCCGCAATCTGGAGCGCGAGGACCTTCGCATCGTTGAGGAGGCTGGAGAGTTCGGCATGCGGGAAGGCTTCGTCGTGCCGATCTACCAGCTCAACGGCTATTTCGGTCTGGTGAGCGCCGCCGGCGGCAAGCTCGAGCTTACCGAGCAGATGCGTTCCGTCCTGCAACTCACCTCGATCTACGTCCACGACAAGGTGGCGCGCCTGCATCGCGCCTTGCGCGAGCAAAAGGCAAGGCTGTCGCCGCGCGAGATCGAATGCCTGAAGTGGGTGAGTGCCGGCAAGTCGGATTGGGTGATCGGCGAGATCCTTCATTTGAGCGAGCGCACGGTGAACGGATATATCGAGAGCGCCAAGCGGAAATACGAAGTCACCACGCGCGTGCAGGCCGTGCTGCTCGCCGCGCGCGACGGCTACATCAATCTCTGATCTCTGAAATCGAGAGTGCGCTAGCTCTGCCACAAAACCAGCCAGAGCAGCAGCACGCCATCCCGCATGACAATCCCGGTGATCACCGGGATGCGAGGGCGCCACGTCCTGGCTAGAGGTTCGCAAAACACAGGCGAACCGGTGCAGGCGTGATGATCAAGTCATTTGTCGGCGTTGAAGCTTCTTCCAATCCATCGATCTTCGAAGACCTCGTCCGACTTCGCCACGAGATCTACATCGTGCGCCGCAAATGGGGAGCGCTGCGTGCCGAAGACGGACTCGAGAGGGACAGCTACGACAATTCCGACGCGATTTATCTGATCGGCCTGTCCGCCGAGGGCAAGGTCAATTGCGGATTGAGGCTGCTGCCCACGACCGTCGATCATTTGTTTCGCGATCACTTTCTCCACCTCGCGCCGGCGGGCCTACCGCACGGAGACAACGTCTACGAGCTTACCCGCTTCTTCGTCGCCACCACGCGTGTCGCCGCGCGGCATCGCCAGCGGATGATCGCCATTCTCGGGGCGGCGCTGTTTGAATACTGCCTCGCCCACGGCATCGAGACCATCATCTGCGTCACCGACGCCTTCCTCATCCCCACCATGCAGTCGCTGCATTGGCGCCCGCGCCCCCTCGGGCTGCCGAGCAGATATCCGGAAGGGACCGCGGTCGGGGTCGCCATCGAAATTTCGGAAGACACGCTCGACCAATTGCGGGCGACGCACGGGATCGACGGTCCCGTCCTCGATGAGCCGCTTGAGCCGGCGCTGCTCGCGGCGTCGCTTCCAGCACAGATGCACTAACCAAGGGGAGTGGGGAGCATGCGCGACCAGGTTCGCAATGAGAGATGCATAGAGGACGAAGTGATCGAGGACGCCGTCATGGACGAGCAGATCTTTCGATTCCTCGCGGCCTTCACGCAGATCAGGGAAGAGAACCTGCGAGAACGCCTGATCAAGATCACCGAGTGGATTTCCCGCAACCCTGACCAGGCTCGCGTCATCGTGAGCAATTTGGCCAAGCATTGAATGTGAGGAGGGCTAGACCATGAACATCCGCGAAGCTACCACACCAAGGCGAGCGATTAGCAGGGACGAGGTTGAGACCTACAGCCGCGACGGCGTGGTCTGCCTGCGCGGGGTTCTTTCCAGGGACTCGATCAAGTCTATCGAGGATGCGATCGAGACGGCGATGGCCTCGCTCGATCAGAGCTATGGCGGCTACAATCTCACCGCGATTGTTGATGCCATCGCCAGCGACGACCAGGAGACGCTGAAGGCGCAATCCGGCAAGCAATATAATGTCGAGGCGCTTGGCCAGGCGATCAAGGCTTCGGGCAAGCCGCTGCTCCGCGAGAGCGCCGGCGAGGCTCCGAAGCGCAAGGGCAGCTTCCTGCTCGATTCAGGCGTTGCTGCCAAGGACATGAACTTCCGCGCCTTCGCCCTGCTCGGCGAGTGCCCCGAGATCGCCGCGGCGCTCCTGCAATCGGAGAAGATCAATTTCTACGACGACCAGATTTTCGTGAAGCAGCCAAAGACCTCTGAGCGCACCGCCTATCATCAGGACAGCTCCTACTTCCATTTCGAGGGGGACCAGGCCTGCACCATGTGGATCCCGGTCGATCCGGTGAGCTTCGAAAGCGGCACCATCCGCTACGTGCGCGGCTCACATCGCTGGGGCTTCTTCAAGCCCAACGTGTTCGTCTCGCAGATGGCATTCCCCGGCGCTGACGGCGATACCCTTCCCGACATCGATGGCCATGAGGATCAGTACGACATCGTCAGCTACGAGCTCGAGCCAGGCGATATGCTGGTGCATCATCATTTGACCGTACATGGCTCGGCCGGCAACGCCACCTTGCGCCAAACGCGGCGGGCGGCCTCCTTGCGCTATTGCGGAGACGACATCCGCTTCAAGTTCCGCGCCTACGCGCCGACCCAGGCCCACTTCCATCACAATTTGAAGGACGGCGATCCGCTCGATTGCGCGCAGTTCCCGGTGGTGTGGCCGCGGCCGGCAAGGCT
>DATBMX010000072.1:0-12470 GCA_036554625.1 Aestuariivirgaceae bacterium | reverse complement strand
AGGTGTTCAGAATGATCAAATCGGCTGCCTCGGGATCGAGGGTCGAAACGAAGCCGAGCGGCGCCAACACGTCTCCCATGCGCTCGCTATCATAGACGTTCATCTGACAACCATATGTCTTGATGAAGACTTTTTTGTCGGGCTCGGCGTTCATGATTAACGATTGCTCACAAGCGCATGCTCTAGCGCGTTTCAGACGGATTTGGAACAGCCACGGGCCGCCTGCCCGTCAAGGCTTCAATCAGAGAGACGCGAATGACGCCCTCGCAATGGCGGGAAAGCCCCTTGCGGCCGCCGAGGCCGTTCACGGTTACCGGCGGATGAAAGGTCACGCACGCTTCGAAAGGCCCGACTCGCGCCACGCCCAAGAGATGCGACAACAGGGGCATGTTTCCGTACCAGGCGAAAATCGGCCGGCGCACGCGCCCGAGCGGAATACCATGAACGCCCATATAGGCAATGGAGACGGGCTGCACCGAGACCGGTTCGCCCTTGATGTCCATGTCAGCTGCACCCATCAGCGCGCTGCGGAAGGGCAGAATGCGATTGCCGTCGCTCGATGTGCCTTCCGGGAATAGAACGACGCACTCGCCATTGGCAAGACGCCGACGGATGGCGGCGCAGGCAGCCTTCACTCCGTAACGTTTGGCGCGATCGATGTAGAGGCTGCGGCCGACAGTGGCAAGAACGCCAAAAAGGGGCCAGCGCGCCACCTCGTGCTTGGCGATGAAGCACATGGGCGCCGTGGCGGAGAGCACAAGAACGTCCAGCCAGCTCATGTGATTGGCGATGATGAGGCAAGACCTATTCACTATCGGCGCGCCCTTCACATCGATGCGCATGCCGATAAGGCGCGTCACCATGCGGAAATAGAGGTGAGGAAATGTTCGCGCCGCGGAGGCATTGACTCTTGTGAACAGCCACTGAGGCGGAATGACGAGAAGGGAAAGAACGCCAATCGCGACGAGCAGCCAAGCGGCACGCAAATTCCTCATTTGCGGCGCGCTCGCGCGGCCGCGCTCAACGGCCGTCCGTAGAGCTCAAGCCGATGGCCGACGAGGCGGTAGCCCAGTTGGCGCGCAACGATCTCCTGAAGCCTTTCGATTTCCTCGTTGCGGAATTCAATCACCCGGCCGCTCGCCAAATCGATGAGATGGTCGTGATGCTGGGCAGGAGCCTTTTCATAGCGGGCGCGGCCATGGAACGCGTGGCTCTCCAAAATCCCCATGTCCTTGAAAAGGCGAACCGTGCGGTAAACGGTGGCGAGAGAGATCCTGCTGTCGAGCGCCGCAGCCCGCCTGTGCAATTCCTCGACATCGGGATGATCGCCGGCATCGGCAATCACGCGGGCAATCGTGCGGCGCTGCCCGGTCATGCGCAGACCCTTGGCAATGCACGCCGTTTCAATCTCATTCATGATCGAAGGTATAGGGTCAGACATCCGAGGGCGCAATCGGAAGCGGCCGCGTCATGGTGAGCGCGTCTTCGCGGCCGCCCGACGCCGCGGCGTAGTAATCCTTCCTTTCCCCAGTCACCATGAAGCCAAGCTTCTCATAGACTCTGAGAGCAGCGGCATTCGAACGCGCGACCTCGATATGGAGCTTGCGCGCGCCCCTCAGCGCCAGGCGCGCGGCCGTGTCCCTCAGCAGCGCCGCCGCCACTCCCAATCGCCGGTGGGACGAGCGAACTCCCAGTCCCAGTATTTCCGCCTCATCCGCTGCGGACCGGGCGATGAGGAAGCCGATCGGCTCGCCGGTGTTGGCCTGGGCTAGCAAGGCGAAAGCGCCCGGCATCGCCATGAGCTCGGCGACAGCTGTACCGCTCCAGCCAGGCGCAAAGCATTCGGCATGCAGTTCCGCAATCACCGCGGCATGCGCTGCAAGCGCATCGGCGATCGTGATCGGCTGCGCGGCCGGAACCTGCGGCTTTGCGTCTGGCTCGCGCAGATACAAAGGCTGTGGCGGAGCGTCTCGAGGTTCCGTACGACAGGCGAGACGCGCCACAGCCACGGCATCGACCTGATTTGCAGCGGGATCGGCGACAAGCCTGATCGAGGCCACAGTGGATTCCGACTTGAGCGCCGATGCACCCGAGCCGACGGCGAAACAGCTTGCCGGGAGGCTCGCAGCAGCCGCAGCGACAGCGCAAATTCCGGGCGGAATCAGCTCCTCAAGATCCGAGGAAAACAGCTGGAAATAGACATTTCCGCGGCGTGCATCGATCGTCGCGGCGATGGGCAGGCGTTCGGGATTGTCACCGACATTGGCGGCAAGCGCCTTCAGAGTCGATATGCCGATGACGGGACGGGCGAGAGCGAGCCCAAGCCCACGCACGAAGGACAAGCCAATGCGCAAGCCCGTGAAAGTGCCAGGCCCCCTTGTGGCGGCAATTCGGTCCACGACATTCAGGCTGCGGCCCGAGGCTTCCACGATCTCCGCAACCATGGGCGCCAGTCTCTCGGCATGGCCCAGGGCCATGAGCTCGGATTTCTGAGCCAGAATGCGATCGCCCACGCTCTCATAGAGAGCCGCAGAGCAGGCTGCGAGCGCCGTATCAACGGCCAAGACGATCATGAAACAGTGAAAGCCCACATGCGGGCGAGGCCGCGCAGCCTCACAGGGGGCGGACCTCCTTAACCTCCGGAATGAAATGGCGGAGGAGATTCTCAATCCCATGTTTGAGGGTGGCGGTCGAGCTGGGGCAGCCGGAGCAAGAGCCTCTCATGTTGAGAAAGACCACGCCCTGCTTGTAGCCGTGGAATGTGATGTCGCCGCCGTCCTGAGCCACTGCCGGGCGCACGCGGGTGTCGAGAAGCTCCTTGATCGTCGCAACGATCTGCTCATCTCCCTCTTCCACCTGCTCTTCGCTCGCCTTCGCATCGGACTCCTCTTCGAGAACGACGGGCTGGCCCGACAGATAATGATCCATGATTACGCCAAGGATGGCGGGTTTCAAATGCTGCCATTCGCCGGAATGCTTGGTGACGGTGATGAAATCACCGCCGAGAAAAACGCCGGCGACCCCCTTGATGCCGAAGAGACGGGCGGCAAGCGGGGATGCGGAAGCCTCCCCGGCCGAGCGAAACTCCCGCGGCGTGCTGCGGACCACCGGCTGGCCGGGGAGAAACTTCAGGGTGGCAGGGTTCGGGGTGGCTTCGGTCTGGATGAACATGATCCATCTCCTTCGCCTTTCATTTAGAACAGTTCTAGCGTATTGCAACCGGATTGGGCGGGCGACTGCGAAGAAGACCCACTATTTTCTTAACTTCCGACAGAACCGGCCCTGCAATGGCCGCGGCGCGCATGGCGCCATCGGCCAAGACCTTATCGACATGGGCGGGGTCGGCCATTAACCGCTTCATTTCGCTGCCCAATGGGGCAAGCTTGTCGACGGCCAGCTCTATAAGCGCCTGCTTGAAATCCGAAAATTGGCGGCCGCCAAAGGTGTGAAGCACGGCCTCGGCGCGTGAATCCTCGAGCGCGGCATAGATGCCGACGAGATTTGCCGCCTCGGGGCGCGCGGCCAATCCCGCGGTCTCGGAGGGCAAAGCATCAGGGTCGGTCTTCGCCTTGCGAATCTTCCTGGCGATCGCGTCCGCATCATCGGTGAGATTTATGCGCGAGAGATCGGAAGGATCGGATTTCGACATCTTTTTCGAACCGTCCTTGAGCGACATGACGCGGGTGGCGGGCCCCGAGATCAGCGGCTCGGGCAGCGCAAAAAAACCATCTTCATAGCCTGCCGCGCGGATGGATTCGGCGAAATCGACGTTGAATTTCTGGGCTATGTCGCGAGCGAGCTCGAGATGCTGCTTCTGGTCCTCGCCGACGGGGACATGAGTCGCGCGGTAAGCCAAGATGTCGGCCGCCATGAGATTGGGATAGACATAGAGGCCAACTGAAGCAGCCTCGCGGTCTTTTCCTGCCTTTTCCTTGAACTGCGTCATGCGATTGAGCCAGCCGAGCCTCGCAACGCAATTGAATATCCAGGCAAGCTCCGCATGCTCGGCAACCTGGCTCTGGTTGAACACGATGTGGCGGCTGGCGTCGATGCCCGCGGCAAGGAAGGCAGCCGTCACTTCCCGCGTGTTGCGCATGAGCTCGCGCGGCTCCTGCCATATGGTGATGGCGTGGAGATCGACCACGCAATAGAGGCAGTCGTGGCTCGCCTGCATTTCAACAAAGCGCTTGATGGCGCCCAGATAATTGCCGAGATGCAGGTTCCCGGTCGGCTGCACGCCTGAAAACACGCGGGGCTTGAGAGTCGGCATTCGAATTTTCCTGTTCAACGCTGCGCTATATCGAGCAATTTTCTTCTCAAGCCAAGGCCCTCAGTTGCGGCTGCGCCTCATCATGGCTGCCAGTTCGCGCAAGGTCATGGCGCCGGTGACATGGCAGGCGACAAGATAGGTGGCGGCGCCGGAGGAGACGAGAAACAGCAGGGCAAGGCCGCTCGCAAGCTTGGAAGCATCGAGCTCAAAGGAGTCTTGCGTTAGCAATCGCCCCAAGAGAAGCATGGCCGCCATCAGGAAGCAGGCGAGGAGCATGCCTGGCAGACGCCTCTTCAGCTCGGCATCGGCGAGAAAATGGCCCCGCCGCCAAAGTGTGAGGCCAAGGAGAGATGCGTTCACCCATGCGGCAATCGCCGTGGCGGCGGCAATGCCGACATGGCGCCAGACGTAAGAAAGGGAAACGGCAGCCGAGAGATTGACGAGGACGCTCACAAGAGCGAAGCGCATTGGCGTTGCCGTATCTTCGCGAGCAAAGAAGCCAGGGGCAAACACCTTTATCAAAACGAACGCCGGCAGGCCCATTGCGAAAGCCGAAAGAGCAGCGGCCGTGGCCAGGCTGTCGGCGCGCACAAAAGCGCCATGCTCGAAAAGCGCGATGATGATAGGACGCGCAATAATGACAATGGCAACAGCCGCGGGCACAGTGAAGAAGAGAGCGAGCTCAAGGGCACGATTGTGAACGCTCATGGCGAGGACGCTTTCCCCCGACCGGAGCTTGCGGGACAGGTCGGGAAGAAGCACGACCCCGATCGCCACGCCGACGACACCCAGGGGCAGCTGGTAAATGCGATCAGCGTAATAGAGGTAAGAGACCGCACGATCGAACATCGAGGCGATCTGCGTGGCGACGAGCAGGTTCACTTGGGTGATGCCGCCCGAGACGATACCCGGCACGCTGAGCCAGAGCAGTCGCTTCACGCGCGGATCGAGGCGCGGCCGGCGGAGCTTGAGAGCGAGTCCGGCTTTCGCACATGCCCACCAGACGAGAGAAAGCTGGAGAAGTCCCGCGATCAGAACGCCGACGGCAAGAGCGTAGCCCGTGCGCGGCGTTTGGCCCCAGCCCATGGAGCCGGCAAGAACGAGCGTCGCGACCAGAACGATATTCAGCAGGATGGGGGCGAAGGCTGCCGCGGTGAAACGGTGGAGGCTGTTGAGAACGCCGCTTATCAGGGCGGTCAGCGACATGAAGAACAGATAAGGAAACGTAATGCGGGTGAGGCTTACGGAGAGGGCAAATTTCTCGGCATCGGCAGCGAAACCCCAGGCGATCGAGTAGATCACCAAAGGCATCGCGAAGATCGCCGCCACCGTGAAGACGAGCAGGCCGCTGAAAAGGACAGCCAGCACAGTTTCGGCGAAGGCCTTGGCGCTCGGCTCTCCTTCGGCCTGCATCTGCTTGGCAAAAAGTGGAACGAAGGCGGAATTGAAGGCGCCCTCTGCGAACAAAGCACGAAAGAGATTGGGAAAACGAAAGGCAATAACGAAGGCCTGGGCCACAAGCCCGGCACCCACCACATTGGCCATCAACACATCGCGGGCGAAGCCGAAGAAACGGCTGACGAGGGTTAAGGAGCCAACGGTCGCGGCCGAGCGCAGGAGTGACATGTGCGGGAACCCAGGGACCCGGGCTTCTAGCGCAAACCGCGGCGCAAGTGAAAACATTTGTGATGGCGCAGCATCAGGACGAGAGAATGCTCGCAAGCTCGGATCTGATCTTCTCGGCGCGCACGGCGGAGGTGATTTTCGCACCTGTAAGATCGTTCACATAAAACACGTCCACAGCGCGCTCGCCAAATGTCGCAACATGGGCCGAGACAATGTTCAGGTTCAAGCGGAAGAGGCCTTCGGTGAGATCGAACAGAAGTCCCGTGCGATCGAGGCCCGCAACCTCGATCACCGTGTAACGGTTGGATGAATCATTGTCGATGATCACCTGCGGCACGACGCTGAAGGCCTTGAGCCGGCCCTTGGCGCGCGGCAGCGCTGCGACCCGCTCGCGCAGGCGCAGTTCGCCGCGCAGCGCCTTGCGCACAAGCTCCGCCACACGCTCGCCGCGCCGTCTTTCGTCTTCGCCGTCGTCAAATTCGCGCTGTATGAGAATCGTATCGAGCGCCATGCCGTCCGCCGTCGTGAAGATCTGCGCTCCCACGATATTGGCGCCGGACGCGGCGCAAGCGCCGGTGAGAAGAGCCAAGAGCCGAGGATGGTCGGGTGCATAGACGGTGAGCTCGGTGATGGCGGTAAACTCATCCGTCGCAACATGGGTGGCGATGGTTTGACCCTCTCCTTGCGCTTTTAGAATGAGCTCGGCGTGCGCGACCTGGCGGTTCTCATCCACGGTCAGCCAGTAGGCGTCATAATGCCGTTGCAGATAGGCTTTTTTCTCCGCCTCGGACCAGCGAGGAAAGCGGGCGAGAAATCTCGATTGCGCTTCGGTGACGCGAGTCTTGCGTGAAACGCCCGTGTGGCCGCCCGAGAGGACAGGTTCGGTTTCCCAATACAAGGTGCGCAGGAGCTGACCTTTCCAGCCGTTCCACACGTCGGGACCCACGGCGCGGATATCGACAACAGTCAAGATCAACAGAAGCTTCAGCCGCTCAGGGCTCTGCACGATCTTGGCGAAGTCCAGAATGGTCTTGAAGTCATTCAAATCCCGCATCTGCGCCGTTTCGCTCATCAGAAGATGATGACGAACGAGCCAGGCGGTGGTCTCCGTCTCTGCCGGAGTCAGGCCCAGGCGCGGGCACAGGTTGAGCGCAATGCGCTCGCCGGCGATGGAGTGGTGTTCCGCACGCCCCTTGGCCACATCATGAAGCAGCGCCGCCACGTAAAGAGCGCGGCGCATCGACAAGGTGTGAATGAGATCGCTGGCGACAGGGTGATCTTCCTTGAGCGCTCCGCGCTCGATCTCCGAGAGAATGCCGACGGCGCGTATCAGATGCTCGTCGACCGTATAGTGGTGGTACATATTGAACTGCATGAGGGCCACAATCCTGCCGAAGTCGGGAATAAACCGGCCGAGCACGCCCGCCTCGTTCAAGCGCCGCAATGTGGTTTCCGGATCGCGACTCTCGGTGAGAAGCTTGAGAAAGAGCCGGTTGGCCTCCGGATCGTCGCGCAGCCTGCTGCCGACAAGGGGCAAGGAACGCCTGACCAGTTTCAAGGCATCGGGATGCACGCCGGTGCGGTACTCATCGGCATAGGCAAACAGCCTGAAGATGTTGATCGGCTCTTGCTCGAAGGCGACCTCGCGGCCCACGTTCATGCGGCCCGCATCGATGCGGAAATTCTCGTCGGCGGCGATGGACGCCGCCCTGCTCTTGCCGGTGAAGCCGCGCCAAAACTCGATCATGCCAGGCGATTTCTTCATCTCCTGCGCTTCGAGCACAGCACAGAAGATGCGCGTGAGGTCGCCCACTTCCTTGGCGATGAGGAAATAGTGCTTCATGAAGCGTTCGACATGCTTCAGCCCGGCATGGGCCGTGTAACCCAAACGTTCGGCCAGTTCGGCCTGATACTCGAAACTCAAGCGGTCGGCGTTCTTGCCTGTCATGAAATGCAGGTGGCAGCGCACAGCCCATAGAAAGTCCTCACAGCGGAGAAAACGCGCCACCTCGACTCGCGTGAAGACATTCTCCGCTCCCAGGTCGCGCACCGATGACGTGCCGTAGACATAGCGGGCAATCCAGAACAGCGTATGAAGATCGCGCAGCCCTCCCTTGCCATCCTTGACATCGGGTTCAACAAGATAGCGGGACTGACCGGCTTTAAGGTGCCGGGCATCGCGTTCGGCCAGCTTGGCGGCAATGAATTCCTTGGCGCCGCCGGAGATCACTTCCTTGCGGAAGCGCAGCGCCATGTCGTCGAAGAGAGCGGGATCGCCGCAGACGAAACGAGCTTCGAGCAGAGCGGTCAGAATCGTATCGTCGGTGCGCGCGAGCCTCATGCAATCGTCGATGCTGCGGGCGGCGTGACCTACCTTGAGGCGCAGGTCCCAAAGCACATAGAGCATGAACTCAGCAATGCTTTCGCTCCACGCTGTCTGCTTATACGGAAGCAGAAAGAGAATATCGATGTCGGATCCGGGCGCCAGCGTGCCGCGGCCGTAGCCGCCGACGGCGACAATCGATATGCGCTCGGAGGTGGATGGGATCTGGGCCTTGTAAAGATGCCGTCTCGTCACGTCATAAAGAAGCTCGATCAGCTGGTCTTGCAAAACGGCCAAGGATCGGGCGCAGTCGATGCCCTTGCCGGAAACCCTGAGCGTCGCCTCGGCACGGCTTCGGCCATGATCGAGAAAAGCCTTGAGGACTCTGACGATCCTCGAACGCTTGGTTAGCTCATCCGAGCCGCTCGAGGCGATTTGCTCGATCTCGCTTCGCGCCGCTGCAAGGCTCATGGACTGGGCCGTGCCCGCGCGAGCCGTGTCCTGGGCCGTCATCTCTGCAGCACCACGGAGCGGAGCTCATAGATGAGATCGAGCGCCTGGCGAGGAGAAAGCTCATCGGGCGCGATCGCGCGGAGGCGGTGCTCAATCGCGCTCAGCACCGATTCTTCTTGCCCCTCCTCCTGCTGCAAGGCGGCGGAGAAGAGTGGCAGCTCGTCGACGAGCTCCCGCCGGCCCGCCGACAGCTCGCTCCTTTCCAGCCGTTCGAGCACCTGCTCAGCGCGCCTGATCACGGAAAGGGGGAGCCCTGCCCTCTTCGCGACATGAATGCCATAGGAACGGTCGGCCGCACCCGGATGAACCTCGTGGAGGAAAACGATATCACCCTGCCACTCCTTGACCCTCATGGTGATATTGCCAAGGTGCTGGAGCTTGGAGGCCAGGCCGGTGAGCTCGTGAAAATGCGTTGCGAACAGCGCTCGGCAGCAGGTTATCTCGTGCAAATGTTCAAGGGTCGCCCAAGCTATGGATAGGCCGTCGAAGGTGGCCGTGCCGCGGCCGATCTCGTCGAGTATGACGAAGGAGCGGGGCGAAGCCTGGTTGAGGATGGCGGCGGTTTCAAGCATTTCCACCATGAAGGTCGATCGTCCTCTCGCCAGATCGTCGGCAGCGCCGACACGGGAGAAAAGACGATCGATCAAGCCGATGCGCGCCTTGCGAGCAGGAACGAAGGAGCCCATCTGGGCGAGGATGGCAATCAGGGCATTCTGTCTCAGAAAGGTCGATTTGCCGGCCATGTTCGGTCCGGTGAGAACAAGAACGCGGTGAGCCTCCAGTCCTTCCTCACTCAGATTCATGTCATTGCCGATGAAGGGCGAAGCGCCTCCTTCCCTCAAGGACTGCTCGACGACAGGATGGCGACCGCCGGCGACGATAAAGTCTCGCGTCTCGTCAATCTCCGGGCGCACGTAGGAGGCTCGAGCGGCAAGCTCGGCGAGAGCGGCAGCAACATCGATGGCGGCAAGGGCTTGGCTCGCGCGCGCGACCGCCTGATCTGCGGCCTTCGCCTTCTGTCGCAAGGTTGAGAAGATTTCGAGCTCAAGAGCGAGGGCGCGCTCGGCGGCCGTGGCGATGCGCTGCTCCAGGTCGGCGAGTTCCGCTGTGACGAAACGCATGCTGCCGACCGTGGTCTGACGGTGGATGAATTCTCCGCTCCAGGGACCTTTCTGAAGCGCTTCACCATGCTGCTGGCTCAGCTCGACAAAATAGCCGAGAAAATTATTGTGGCGGAGTTTCAGGGATTTCATGCCCGTCTTGTCGACATAAGACAGCTGGAGCTCGGCGATCACCTTGCGGCTGTCATCCTTGAGGCGATGTGCCTCATCGAGTTCTGGGCAGAAACCTGCCGCGATGAAATCGCCATCGCGTGCGAGCAAGGGCAGGCTGTCCCGCAGCGCCCCTGAGATAGCCTTGCACAGGTCTCTGAGATCCGGGCTCGACAGCGCGCCAGCGTTCGAAGCAATCTCGACGGGCAATCCAGCAAGGCTCTCATGGGCCTGGATGAGAGCGGCGATTTCGCTGGCATGAGACAGGCCTGAGGCGATATTGGCAAGGTCGCGCGGCCCGCCACGGTCGAGTGACAGGCGGCCGAGCGCGCGGGTGATGTCGGTGACGCGCGCCAGATTTTCTCTCACCTTCTGCCGAAGCTGAGGTTCGGTGAGGAAAAAGGAGACGGCGTCAAGACGGGCGTTGACGTCGGCGACATTGGTGAGCGGAGTCGAGAGCCTCAAGGCAAGCAGACGCGCGCCAGCTCCGGTGAGCGTCTTGTCAATAGCCGAAAGCAGGCTTCCCCTGCTGTCTCCGCCGAGCGTCCGGACGAGCTCGAGATTGGCCCGCGTCGCGGCGTCGATGACCATACCTCCGGCGGAGGGTGCGCGGCGCGGTGGAGAAAAGGCGGGGCTCCTGCCGATCTGGGTGAGAGCGACGTAGTCGAGGAGCGCTCCCGCGGCGGCGAGCTCGGCGCGCGTGAATGCTCCATAGCCGTCGAGCGCCGCCACGGAGAAATGAGACTTGAGGCGCAGTTCGCCATTGGCGCTGTCGAAACGGGCGGAGGGAAGCGGCGTCAAATCGGCGATTGATGCTAACGCCTTGCCCCATTGCTGATCGGCAAGGAGCGCCTCGGGCAGTATGATTTCGCCGGGCTCGATCTTGGCGAGCTCTCCCAACAGGCTGCCCGGCGCAATTGAGCTTGCATGGAAGTCGCCGGTCGATATGTCGGCCCAGGCGAGGGCAAAATCATCGGAGCTGCGGCTCCTGACCAGTGCGAGCAGATAATTGTGGCGGGTGGGGTCAAGCAGGGAATCCTCGGTGAGGGTGCCCGGGGTCACCAGGCGCACGATCTCGCGCCTCACAAGAGCCTTGGCTCCGCGTTTTCTTGCCTCGCTGGGATCTTCAGTCTGCTCGCAAATCGCCACGCGATGCCCGAGCTTGATCAGTTTCTGGAGATATTCATCGGCCGAGCGCAGTGGCACGCCACACATCGGGATGTCCTCGCCGCGATGCCGGCCGCGCTTGGTGAGCGCGATGCCAAGGGCACGAGAGGCCACTTCCGCATCCTCGAAGAAGAGCTCGTAAAAATCGCCCATTCTGTAGAAAAGCAGGAGCCCCGGATTTGCCGCCTTGAGCTCGAGATATTGCGACATCATGGGGGTGATGCGAGAGGATTCGGTGCCATTCGGCTCGAGGAGCAGGCCCACATCGGGCGGCTGCGCGTCCTGAACGGTCATCCCAGTCTTCCCGTGCAATTGCACCAACTTCGCCCTTCTAGGCCATTGCCCGCCATTGTCACAGGGGTTTTGCGCAAGGCTTGAGTGGAAAGGAGCGTGCCTCTAGGGTGACGTTGTTTGGCACGTCGTCGAAATCGGGGATTCCATGGCAGGAGAAAAGAGGTCTTCATCGCGGCCAAGCTTTACCGATGAAGAGGCCCTGCAATTCCACCAGGGCCGCAAGCCGGGGAAGCTCGAGATCAACCCGACCAAGCCGATGGCGACCCAGCGCGACCTTTCGCTGGCCTATAGCCCAGGCGTCGCGGTTCCGGTGCGGCGCATCGCCGAGGAACCCGACAGCGCCTATGACTATACGACGAAGGGAAACCTCGTCGCCGTCATCTCGAACGGCACGGCCATTCTTGGACTCGGAGATCTTGGCGCGCTCGCCTCCAAGCCGGTGATGGAGGGGAAGGCCGTGCTGTTCAAGCGGTTTGCAGATGTCGACGCGATCGACCTTGAAATCGGCACGAGCGACGTCGATGCGTTCGTCAATTCGGTCCGATATCTCGGTCCTTCCTTCGGCGGCATCAATCTCGAAGACATCAAGGCGCCGGATTGCTTCATCATCGAGCAGCGGCTCAGGGAGCTCATGGAAATTCCGGTGTTCCATGACGATCAGC
This sequence comes from Aestuariivirgaceae bacterium, assembly GCA_036554625.1. Lineage (GTDB taxonomy): Bacteria > Pseudomonadota > Alphaproteobacteria > Rhizobiales > Aestuariivirgaceae > DATBLQ01. The sequence goes on along the minus strand of DATBMX010000072.1, from coordinate 344 downwards.
ACGGTACGGCAATCATCGCCGCCGCCGGATTGATCAACGCGCTCAAGATCACCGGGAGAGATATCAAGTCGTTCAAGCTCGTGTGCAACGGCGCGGGCGCGGCGGCAATCGCAAGCGTGGAATTGATCAAGGCCATGGGCGTTCCCGGATCCAATGTGATCCTGTGCGACAGCAAGGGCGTGGTCTATCAGGGACGCAAGGAGGGCATGAACCAGTGGAAGTCGGCCCATGCGGTCGACACCAAGGCGCGCAGCCTCGCCGACGCCATGGCGGGAGCGGACGTCTTCTTCGGATTGTCGGTGAAGGGCGCGCTGTCTGGCAAGATGGTCGCGTCCATGGCGTCC
>DATBMX010000026.1:0-8146 GCA_036554625.1 Aestuariivirgaceae bacterium | reverse complement strand
TGAGTTGGAAAATGACGTGCCCCGGCGCGGGCTGAGATGGCGGCTCGACCGTTTCCTCGAACGTCATCTTCCCGACCGGCTTTACCAAAGATCCCTCATCATCGTTATCGCACCGATGGTGCTGCTCCAGGCCATCATGGCCTTTATCATCATGGAGCGGCACTGGGACAACGTCACCAAGGCCATGGCCAAGATCTTGGCCCGCGAGATCACCTTCGTCACCGCGCTTTACGAGGCGACACCGAAGACCGAGGCAGCAATTGCCCAGTTGCTCAACACGGCGAACCGCACGCTCGACATGAAATTCTCCCTCGAGCGCCGCAATCTCCTGCCCAGCTCGGGGCCCAAGCCGCTCTTCTCCCTCGTCGACGCCAAGCTCACCAATTATCTGGAGCAGCGCATCGCGCGAGACATCAGCGTCGACACTGTCGGTCAGCCGGGCTATGTCGATGTGCGTATCGATCTTGGCCACGATCTTGTGCTTCGCCTCCTTACCCGTGAAGAACGAGCTGGCGCCTCCAGCACGCCGATTTTTCTGACCTGGCTGGTCGGTTCTTCCCTGGTGCTCATCGGCGTCGCCATTTTCTTCCTTCGCAAGCAGATCAGGCCCATTCAGGATCTCGCTCGCGCCGCCCGCGGCTTCGGCATGGGGCGTGCCGTGCATGATTTCCGCCCGCGTGGGGCGCGCGAAGTAAAGGAAGCGGCGGCTGCGTTCATTTCCATGAAGGAACGTATCGAAAAGCACGTCGAGCAGCGCACCGCCATGCTCGCTGGCGTTTCCCATGACATCCGCACCATCTTGACGCGCTTTCGGCTGGAGATCGCACTGCTCGACAAGCATCCGCGGCAGGAATCTCTGAAGCAGGATGTAGACGAGATGCAGAGGATGCTCGAAGCCTATATCGCCTTTGTGCGTGGCGACTATGGCGAGCGTAGCACATCGACCAACGTCGCCTCCGTTCTGCATTCCATTGCCGAGGATTTTCGACGCAGCGGCCATTGCATCGAATGCGACGTCCCTGCCGAGCTCATGGTCCCGGTCAAGCCCGATGCCTTCAAGCGCTGCGTGCTCAATCTCGTCAGCAATGCGAGCCGCTATGCCAAGCGCGTTTCACTGGCTGCGCAGAACTCGAACCATTTGTTGTCGATCATTGTCGACGACGACGGGCCGGGCGTTCCCGCCCCCTTGCGCGAGGATGTGTTCAAGCCCTTCTATCGCCTGGATGATGCCCGCAATCAGGATCAGTCGGGCACGGGCCTCGGCCTCTCCATCGCGCGCGACATAGCCCGCGCTCATGGCGGTGACGTGAAGCTTGCCGACAGCCCCTTAGGGGGCTTGCGCGCCGCGATCACCATCCCCGTGTGAGTGTCTAATAGAGCCTTCCGCCATTCGGCACCGGGTGGTCCACCCCGACGAGCACTACCTCTCCCTTGCTGTCCGGAAAGCCGAGGGTCAGGACCTCTGAGCGGAACTTGCCGATCTGGCGCGGCGGAAAATTCACGACGCAGGCCACCTGCCGGCCCTTGAGCGCGTCCGGCGTGTAGTGGGTCGTGATCTGCGCTGAGCATTTTCGCATGCCGATGTCGGGACCGAGATCGATCTTAAGCTTGTAGGCGGGCTTTCGCGCCTCCGGAAATTCCTCGACTTCGACGATCGTGCCGATCCTGATGTCCACTTTCAGGAAGTCATCGATGCTGATCTCGCTGCTCGTCCTGCCGATGCTCATCTGTTTTACGCTCCTCGAAAAATCCCCGAGCGACGCGCCCGAGACCCGCTGCAAACGCCCAAGCCATGGACAGGATGCCGTCGGTGCGCGTCTTGAACTGCGCAATGTCGCGCAGGCCCCGGTCGAGCGCCGCCATGCTTCGCGCCATTCCGGCGTCGTCTTTGATCCATATCGCAAGGACCCGAAGATAAAGCCGCAAAAGACCCAGCCGTCCCAGGCCCTGCCACGCCGCGTCCTCTTCGACCCGTGCCGCGCTGATCATCCAGCCCACGCTGTCATAGGTTGACTGCACAAGCCGCAAGCTCTCTGGCGGTTCTGCCGGCGCCCCTTTGAGGATGCTTTCAACGGAATATTTGTAGGGCGCAAGAATTTCGAGCCGCTTTAGCATCACCTCGAACAGCCGGTCGTGGGGCTCGCCATCAGCCGGATGCTTTTCGAACACCAGCACCATGGCCTGATCGATGTCGCGCGCGAAGTTCTCGATGATTGCAGTTTTTGAAGGTGCATTCTGCAAGAGCTGGGACAGACTCAACTCGGCCTGGCGCGCAATCGCCCCCATGCCGATCTGGTTCCAGGCCATGCGCTCCGCCAGGGCGAAGGCCGCCTGGCGGATGTGAAGCTTCGCGGCCCGGGCGTTGTCCATCACGAATTGCTGCCACAGGGGTCGTCAGCCCGCAAGCTCGCGCGAACGCCTTTCTGCTGCGGCAAGCGCTTCCTCGAAAAGAGCCTTCATGCCGTTCTCTCGCATGAGCACGTCGAGAGCTGCCTGGGTCGTTCCCTTTGGCGAGGTGACATTCTGCCTGAGCGTCGCCGCGGCAAGTCCGCTCGTCCACATGAGTTCGCCGGCTCCCGCCACTGTTGCGCGCGCCAGCCGCGTTGCCACCTCTTCCGCAAGTCCAAGCTTCCTTCCGGCCTCGGTGAGGCATTCGGTGAGATAGAACACATAGGCCGGCCCCGAACCTGACAGCGCCGTCACCGCGTCGATCTGCTTCTCTTCGACCGAGACGACCTCGCCCACCGCCGCGAGCAGCGCTTCGGCAAGCCTTTTCTGATGAGCATTCACCTTGCCGTTGGGCGCCATCGCCGTGATGCCGCGCCGAACGGCGGCAGGCGTGTTCGGCATGCTGCGGATGATCGCCGCGTCATTGCCGAACATCGCCTCGAAAAAGGCGATCCTCTTTCCTGCGACCACCGACAGGAGGAGCGTGTGGGGCTGTCTGCGGGGCCGTATAGCCGGCAACGCCTCATCGGCGCTCTGCGGCTTGACGGCAATGACGATCGCCTCGAGAAATTTGAGATCTCCGGGGCCCGGATTCAGGCGCAAGCGATTCCTTTCTATGAGCGCCCTCGTTTCCTGGGGCGGCGCCGGATCGATGACAGCGATTTTCCCGGGATCAAGTCCCTCCTGCAGCCACCCTTCGAGGAGCGCGCCACCCATCTTGCCGGCCCCTACCAGCAACAGGGAGCCGGTTAGAGGAATGCTCATGCTTCACCCGCGGTCTCCATCAGGCTCGACCGGATTGCTTCCTCGGCAGTCTTGCCGGCCCAGATGACGAATTGAAAGGCGGGAAAATAGCGCTCGCAGGCCTCGAGCGCCAGCCGCAGCAATGTTTCGCACTGCGCTTCGACGATCACGACCCCCCCGGCGAGAATGAGCCCGTTGCGGAACAGGAGCTTTCCATCGCTGCGCCAGATGTCGAAATGGCCGAAATAGAGCTGCTCATTGATGAGCGAAATCAGCCGCGCCACCTCCTCGCGCCGGCCGGCCGGCACCTTTAGATCGAAGGTGCAGGCAAGATGAAGCCCTTCCAGATCCTCCCGCCAGTTGAGGCAAAGATGCAAATCGCTCCATGACCCCTCGACGATCATGTGCACTTCGTCCTCGGCCGGCCGTTCTACCGACCATGCGTGCGCGGCGGCGATTTCCTCGATCTTGTCAATAGGATTGGCGAATTCCTGAACAAACGCCCGTACCGCGGTCATCGCTAACCTCGCTCCTCCAGCTTCCCGCGCGGACCGCACCGTCAGGCCGCGAATCACTGTGCATCCAACTTGCCGGAGCGGATTCCGCCCTTCAAGGGCGTGAAGCTCTCAAGGGCAAGATTCTCCACATCTCTTAAAGACTTGCGCTGACTCAGGGGAAGCTTTTCTGGGCGAAATTTATGGCCCCGGCGGCGCCGTGATGCCGAGCTTTGCCTCGAGTTCGGCGACGCGCTGGGCAAGTTTTTCGTTCTCTTCCCGTGCCTTCGCCGCCATCTGCTTGACCGCTTCGAACTCCTCGCGTTGCACCATGTCCATCCCGGCCATGGCGCGCTCGAGCTGCGTGCGCATGAGCGAATCGAACTCCTTGCGCACCCCTTGGGCGGCGCCGGCCGCATTGCTCATGAGCTTTGCGAGCTCGTCGAAAAATTTGGAGGACGTCGTGGTCATGGAAAATCCTTCTCTATGGTGCCGTCAAACTAGGGGTCGGCGTCTCGCCTTTCAAGATCACCCACGCATGGGTTCATGGGCTAACGCTTGACAGGCGCAAGTCCTTTCCGCTCTCTGCCGCCCGATGCATGCGCGCGCTGAACTGCCCTTCCCCCATATCGATCCCGTTGCCTTTACGATCGGTCCGTTTCAGGCGAGATGGTATGCTCTGGCCTACGTCGCCGGCCTGATCCTGGCCTTCTGGTACATGAAGCGGCTGGTACGCAACCCGGCTCTCTGGCCGGGGAAATCTCCCGCCGCAACCCCGCAGCAGATCGATGACTTGTTTCTCTGGGCCACGCTCGGCGTCATCCTCGGCGGCCGTCTCGGCTATGTGCTCTTCTATGATCCGGCCTATTTCGCTGCCCATCCCGCCGACATCTTCAAGCTTTGGCAGGGAGGCATGTCCTTCCATGGTGGTTTTCTGGGAGTCATCATCGCCTGCTGGACCTTCGCTCGCTGGCAGCGGCTGCGTCTCGACCAGATCCTTGATCTCGCGGCAGCCGCGGTTCCCTTCGGCCTCGGCTTGGGTCGCATCGCCAATTTCATCAATGGCGAACTCTACGGCCGCGTCAGCGATGTGCCCTGGGCCATCGTCTTTCCTGAAGGTGGACCGCTTCCTCGGCATCCAAGCCAGCTGTACGAAGCGCTGCTCGAAGGCCTTCTCCTGTTCCTTCTCGGTCGCATAGCGACCCATCGGCACTATGCTCTGGCGCGGCCGGGGCGGGTGGCGGGCCTGTTCGCCCTGAGCTATGGCCTGATGCGAATCTTCGTTGAATTCTTTCGCGAGCCCGACGTGCATATCGGGCTGATCGCCGGTTTCCTGAGCCGCGGAATGATGTTGTCTCTGCCCATGATCCTGATCGGCATCTGGCTTCTCCTGCGCTCGCGACGGACATGACCGCCGACGCAACGCCGCTCGGGCGCGACCTTGTTCGCATCATCGAAGCAGAAGGTCCGTTGCGCCTCGACCGCTACATGGGCCTGTGTCTTGGCCATCCGCGGCACGGCTACTACACGACCCGCGATCCTCTTGGCGCTGCCGGCGATTTCACCACCGCTCCGGAGATCTCGCAGATGTTCGGCGAGATCATCGCCATCTGGTGCATGCAGTGTTTTGCGCTGCTCGGTCGGCCGAGTGCGCTCGATCTCATCGAGCTCGGGCCGGGACGGGGCACCCTGCTGGCCGACCTCACCCGTGCGGCGCGCGCCATGCCGGATTTCCTCGCGGCGATCACGCTGCGCCTTGTCGAAACGAGCCCTGCCTTGCGTGCGGCGCAGCGCAAGACCGTGACCTCGCTCGGCGTCCCCGCCACATGGCACGAGAGCCTGGAAGAGATTCGACCCGCCCCGACCCTCCTCATCGCCAATGAATTCTTCGATGCCCTTCCGGTACGGCAGTTCCAAAAAATGGCAGAGGGTTGGGCCGAGAGGGTCGTCGGGCTCAAGAACCGTAAGCTTGCTCTGGGCCTCGTCCCCGCTGCTCGGGTTGAGCTGCCAGTCTGGGCAAGCGCAGCCGCTGAAGGGGAGGTCGTCGAGATCCGCCCCGCCGCGGACCATTGGGGGGCCGCCATTGGCGTGAGGCTCGTAAACCATCCGGGCGCAGCTCTCATCATCGATTATGGGCATCTGAGTTCCGCGCCGGGCGATACGTTGCAGGCTTTGCACCGCCATCGACCGGCCGCCATTCTCGATCGGCCAGGCGAAAGCGATCTCACGGCGCACGTCGATTTTGGGTCGTTGGGCGATGCGCTGCGCGTGAACGGGGCCAAGGTCTGCTGCCCGCTCACTCAACGCGAGTTCCTTCTAGGCCTTGGGCTGGAGCTTCGCGGCTCCATCCTCGCCCGCAACGCCACGATGGCGCAGGCACAGGATCTTGAGAGGGCGGTTCAGAGGCTTGCGGGCCCCGGAGAGATGGGGCATCTCTTCAAAATGCTGGCTGCAATTTCGCCGGGCCTCTCCTGCCCCCTCCCTTTTGGCGCGACTAAGACATGATCGTCGTCGAAGCGCTGACGCAGATAAGCGGCCTCGCCCATGGGTTTTTCACGCGGCAAGGCGGCTGCTCGCATGGGCTCTTCAGCTCTCTCAATTGCGGTTTGGGTTCGGGTGACGACCGTGAAAAGGTCACGCGCAACCGCGCCACGGTGGCCGATGCGCTCGGCGTCGAGCCTGCCCATCTCCTCACTGTCTATCAGGAGCACAGTCCCAAGGTGATCACCGTGGCGGCGCCCTGGCTGCCGCAGGATGCCCCCGCCGGCGATGCCATGGTAACGCGCGAGCCGGGGCTGGCTTTGGGAGCGCTCACGGCCGACTGCGCTCCGATCATTTTCGCCGACCGCTCCGGGGCCGCAATCGGCGTGGCGCACGCCGGCTGGAAGGGCGCGCTCTCCGGCGTCACCGATGCCACGATTTCCGCAATGGAAGCTCTGGGGGCGAGGCGGGCGAATATTATCGCTGTGATCGGCCCGGCGATCTCTGCAGCCGCCTATGAGGTAGGTCCCGAGTTTCGCGCCCGCTTTCTCGCCGCCGACGGTGCCAATGGACAGTTCTTCATACCCTCGCCGCGCGAAAATCACTCCCTGTTCGACCTTCCCGCCTATCTCGCAGCAAGGCTGCGCCGCTTCAATATCGCGGCAGTCACCGACCTGGCGCTCTGTACCTATAAGGACGAAGCCCGTTTCTTCAGCTACCGGCGAGCAACGCATCGCGGCGAGACCCAATACGGGCGGCTCGTTTCCGCCATCGCCATCGCACATTGAGAGACCGTATGGCACTCCACTTCGAACGACGTGAATATCAGCAGCGCATCGCCAATGTCATCGCCGCTCTCGAGGACCGCGGTCTGGACGGGCTTCTCATGTTCCATCAGGAGAGCATGTACTACCTGACTGGCTACGACACCTTTGGCTTTTGCTTCTTTCAATGCCTCTATCTCGGGACCGACGGCAAACTCGCCCTCCTCACCCGCGCACCCGATCTGCGCCAGGCCCAGCACACCTCTATCATCGAGGACATCCGCATCTGGACCGATGAGGCCGGGGCGAGACCGGCCGGGCAGCTCAAGGACATGCTCATTGGCTTGGGTGCGCGCGGCAAGGAGCTCGGCATCGAATCCAACGCCTATGGGCTGACGCATCATAATGGGCGGGCCGTCGATGAAGCACTCGCCGACATCTGCGTTCTGACAGAGGCCTCCGATCTCGTCAGCACCCTGCGTCTGGTGAAATCGTCGGCCGAACTGGGCTATGTCCGCAAGGCGGGGAAGCTTGGCGATCTTGCACTCAAGGCCGCAATCAAGACGACCAGGGCCGGAGCCGATGAGGGCAAGATCTTGGCGGCGCAGCAGGCGGCAATCTTCGCCGGTGGCGGCGACTATCCAGGCAACGAATTCATCATCGGCTCAGGTCGCGACGCACTGCTCTGCCGCTACAAATCCGGCCGTCGCAAGCTGTCGAGGCGCGATCAGCTGACGCTGGAATTCGCCGGCGCCTATCGCCACTATCATGCCGCCCTCATGCGGACGCTGATCGTCGGCAAGCCTTCCCCCCAACATCTGAAGATGGAGAAAGCGACGCGCGACGCGCTTTCCGCCGTCGAAGCCGTGTTGCGGCCCGGCCATACTGCTGGCGACGTCTTTGACGCCCATGCCCGCGTTATGGACAAGCATGGAATGCGCAAGCATCGCATGAATGCCTGTGGCTATTCGCTCGGCGGCAAGTTCACGCCAAGCTGGATGGACTTTCCCATGTTCTATCATGGCAATCCGGTGGCGATCGAAGCAAACCAGGTCTTCTTCGCCCATATGATCCTGATGGACTCCGATTCCGGAAGCGCCTATTGCCTTGGCCGGACCTATATCACCACCGAGGGCAGGCCACGGCCGGTGTCGCGGCATTCCTTGGACATGATCGTAAGGTAACAGCAGTCCCGTGATCGCTCGATGGCTCAAG
>DATBMX010000023.1:0-10612 GCA_036554625.1 Aestuariivirgaceae bacterium | reverse complement strand
CAATCCGCCACCGGAGCGCTTCTCGATCACATTATCCGCTGGCACGGGGCCGGTGGAGAACCCAGCCAAGCCATGCATCAGCGCATCGCTTCGCGCATCTCAGAACTGCGCGCTGTGGAAGGTCACGAACTGGCTGGACGGCTCCATGTCATTCCCGATTTTCACGGCAATCGGTCGCCGCTTGCCGATCCGCATGCGGTCGGCATCATCAGCGGACTGACGCTCGACTCCTCATTCGACAGTCTCTGCCGCCTCTACTGGCGGACTTCGGTCGCAATTGCGCTGGGAGTAAGACACATTCTGGATGCGCTCAATGCAAAGGGCTTTGCGATAGACACGCTTCACGTCACCGGCGGGCACACGAAGAATCCCCTGCTGATGGAGCTTTATGCGGACGCAACCGGCTGCTCCGTCGTGACACCGCCGGAGAATTCCGATGCAGTTCTGTTGGGAACCGCTATGGTCGCGGCAACGGCGGCAGGTCTTTACCCCAGCCTTTCCCAGTCGTGCCTGAACATGCAGCAGCATGGACGAAGGCGCCAGCCAAACAGCACCGTGCGGGCAGCCTTCGAACGCGACTATCGAATCTTCCTGGAAATGCACAAGCACAGGCGTCGTCTCGACGAAATTGGTGGAGTCGAGTTCGTCACCGGAGCTCTCTGATCGCCTCGGGGGCTCCATCAAGCAGCTCTTGCGCCGGTGCACATCGAGCTGCCTTTAACGAGTGTGACGGCGCCGTCGCGAAGTTTTCACAAAGAGAACTTAGTTCCGCTCTAGCCTGATTCGGTGAGTACTCGTTGGGTCCGTCCTCTATAGGTTCTGCGTAGTGAGTTGAGCTTGACCCAGGAGCTCACTTTGAGTCCCGCGTGGTCAGTTGCGTGACCTTAAGCGTCAATTCCAACAAGGCGAGGTGTCAGGCAGGTCCAAACCTGCTGTCAGAGGCCGGTGCTCCTCACGGCGGAGGAGCGCCCAGCTCACAACTCTGCCAAAACGGGAGGGGACATGAACAGAAAACTGGCTTTCCTGGTTATTCCAATGCTCGCCGCCTGCAGCAGCGCACGGCCCGGCGTGGCACCGATGGATCTTGCAACCTCGGAGTATCAAAATTGGACATGCAATGAACTGTCAGATGAGCAGATGCGGCTGAGCGTTGCGACGACGATGGGGTCATCTGAAACGAATGCGGTTCGCCTCTCCGATCAGAGGCGTGGTTACGACGCGATTACACAAGAAATGAACAGGAAGGCGTGCGGAGGGCCCAAACCGATCATCGCGGGGATCAGCTAGAAAAGGCCAAGTGGGCAGACAAGAAGAGGCGCCGGAGCGCCTCAGTTTTCGGGGATTGCGCGCGGCAGCTCTTATTTGGCCAAACAGCTGTCAACCTTCTCCGGCGTGCATTCGTCGAGCCCGGTGTAGATGGGGTCCTCAACCTGCTTGCCGTCAATCAAGTCGATCATAACCGTCGGCGCCCTATAACCCATCTCGAAGGGTCTCTGCCCTATCTGAGCATGGCTGCGCCCTGCTTTGAGAGCCTCCATCTGCGGCGGCAGCGTGTCGCCGGCTATGATGATCAAGCTCTTGCTCTTGAGCTTATCCATCACCTGGTCGGTGACCTGCGCATAGGCTTGCGGTGCAAACTGGGCCCATCCGCCGACCAAGATGAAGGCGGTGAGATCGGGTTTGGCAATGAAAGTGTCCGCCATCTGCTGATTTGCGAGATCTGCCTGATCATTGGTGAAAACCGGACAGCCATCGACCTCCGTCCACCCGCCCTGGCCGGTCAGACGATCAATTCCCTTGCTGCCACCGGCGGTATCGCGGAACCCGGCAGCGCGCGCATTGATGTTGTCGGCCGCGACATTGCCGAGCTGCAGACAGACGGTGCCACCTTCGGGCTTCAGGCCCTTCAGATGCTCCGCCATCTTGACGCCCATCAGGTAGTTGTCCGTGCCGAGATAGGTACGACGCAGGCCGACATCATCCTTGCCGAGATCTGCATCGATGGTCATGACGGGAATCGTCGGATTGCGCTGCTTGAGAAGATTGGCCATGGCGGGAGCATTAGAAGGGGAGATTGCGATTGCAGCGACACCCTTTGTCAGCAGGTCGTCGACAATCTGCACCTCGCCCTGCTCATCGGCGCTGGACGCCGGGCCGGTGAAAAAGCAGGTGTATCCCTTGCCCTGATTCTCGCTGTTCCACTTGGCGCACCCTTCGCCCATGACACCGAAAAACGGGTTATCCAGGCCCTTGACGACAATTGCGAGGGTCTTGTCCTGAGCAATGGAAGATCCCGAAAGCAGGGCAATGAACGAAGCCGCCAACAACAGCAGAATTGATTTTCTCATCCGTATCCTCCCTGTGAATGACCGAGAACGGCCTTTTCTATTACGCCAATAGGTAATCCCAGTGTCTTCCTGGGGTCAACTGATTTATACTATAAATACCATCGCTGCTGCGTTTGACCACCGGTCGGCGGTAAGTTATGGGAAGCAAGGCTCGCTTTTTTGCGGAGGATATGGAGTTGAGCGCGTAGTGACGGTGCTTGAGCTCAAGAGCGTTTCCAAGAACTTTGGAGCCATCCAAGCTTTAAGCGATGTTTCCCTCAGCATCGAGCCTGGCGAGGTTGTCGGCCTGATGGGAGACAATGGGGCGGGCAAGTCGACCCTCGTCAAAATAATGGCGGGCAACTATCCACCCTCGGAAGGAAAAGTTCTTGTCAGTGGCGAGGAAGTTCGTTTCAGCCGACCCGTCGAGGCGCGTGAGCATGGAATTGAAATCGTCTACCAGGACCTGGCGCTCTGCAACAATCTGACCGCTGCGGCCAACGTGTTTCTTGGACGCGAATTGAAGAAGGGCATCGGAGCCCTCCGAATCCTGGACTTTGGACGCATGTACCGGCGGTCGGCGGAGCTGTTCCAGGAGTTGAAGTCGGAAACGCGCCCGCGCGATCTGGTCAAGCAGATGTCAGGAGGCCAACGCCAGGCGGTGGCAATCGCCCGCACGCGCCTGTCCGATCCAAGGATCGTGCTCATGGATGAGCCCACCGCCGCCATAAGCGTGCGACAGGTCGCGGAAGTTCTCAACCTTATTCGCCGGCTGCGCGAACAAAGTATTGCGGTGGTACTCATCAGCCATAGAATGCCCGATGTGTTTGCCGTCGCCGACCGCATCGTGGTACTGCGCCGCGGGCGCAAGGTTGCGGACAAGAACGCTGCCGCCAGCTCTCCGGAAGAGGTCACCGGACTTATCACCGGAGCCATTCAACATGCGTAAAGTGGAAAAGGTTTCATGGCCGTTTCGCTCGATGAAGCCCTGAATCACCGGACCTATTCAGGCCTGGGTTGGCTATTCAGCCGACAGACCTTCTGGGTGTTCGTCGCAGCAGTGACCGCCTGCGTGGCCTTGTCGTTGCTCACCGACACCTTCGCGACGCAACAGAATCTGTTCAACGTCACCCGCAATTTTGCATTCGTGGGCATCATTGCGCTCGGCATGACCGCAGTCATCATCTCGGGAGGAATTGACTTATCGGTCGGATCGACGGTGTGCCTCTCGGCGATGGTTGTTGGCACCTTTATGTCGTGGGGCCACTCGATTTGGCTATCGTCCCTGCTTGCCATTCTCTCCGCGCTGCTCGTCGGTTTCATCAACGGAGCCTTGATCGCATATATCAAGATTCCACCGTTCGTCGTGACACTGGGGATGCTGTCGGTGGCGCGGAGCTTGGCGATGGTCCTGTCAAACAACAAGATGATCTACCAGTTCGGCGAAGATCAGGGCAAACTCCTGTGGCTTGGGGGCGGCACCACCTTCGGCATCGCCAACCCGGTCATTATTCTGGGAATTCTTGCGGTCATCACTGGATTTGCCTTTCGCTGGTCGACATGGGGACGCCATATCTTCGCCATCGGCGGCAATGAGCAAGCGGCGGTGCTCACTGGAATTCCCGTACGGCACATGAAAATCAGCGTCTATATGTTCTCCGCACTTATGGCGGGCATCGCGGGAATTCTGATCGTCGGTTGGCTGGGCGGCGTCACCACCAATCTTGGTCAGGGCATGGAGCTCAGCGTTATCGCGGCGGCGGTCATCGGCGGCGCAAATTTGGCCGGCGGCGTGGGCACGGCCTTCGGCGCAGTGGTGGGAGCAGCCCTGATCGAGGTCATCCGCAACAGTCTGATCCTTCTTGGAATCAGCACGTTTTGGCAAGGGAGCTTCGTCGGCACCTTCATTGTGCTGGCGGTCGCTTTCGACTATCTCCGCCGCTTCCGACAGGCGGACTGATCCATGCCGACACGATCTGCGATTTGCCCGTTGCGGCACAGCCTCTGAGGAATGCGAGCGATATGGCAGGCAGAAAGCGACGAAACGGCCAGATGCTGCACCAGGCGATTGCGGAGGATATCGGCACGCGTATTCTGAAGGGAGAGTTCGCGCCAGGAGCACTTCTGCCGAAAGAAGCGCGCTGGTCGCGAAAATATAGAATGAGCCGCACCGCGGTGCGCGAGGCCATCAAGATGCTTTCCGCCAAGGGGCTCATCGTTTCGCGCACCAAGGTTGGGTCGCGCGTGCAGCCGCGCAACCGATGGAACCTGCTCGATCGCGAAATTCTCGGCTGGTACTGTCAAGCGATGGACCGAAAGAGATTCCTCGCCTCGATTCAGCAGGTCCGCCTTGTCATCGAGCCCGAAGCTGCGGCGCTCGCGGCAATGAACCATAGCAGCGAAAGCATGAAACTCATCGACGCCGCAATGGCGGAAATGTGGGCCGCCAAGTCGCACAAGGACCTGGTAGCGGCAGACGTGAGTTTTCACCTCTCGATCCTCCAGGCTGCCGGAAACGACCTGTTGGTGCCCCTGGGCTTTCTCATTGAAACAGCGCTGGCCAATCTCTTCGACTATACCGTGCGGCCGAAATATTGGCGTGCTGCGAGGCCCTTGCACGAAGCGATCGCAGCAGCGATTCGTCAGCGCAAACCGGTAGCCGCACGGCGGGCGGTACGCAGACTGCTCGCAGACACCGACATGATTATCGAACGCCGACTAGCGGCATCCGAGAGCAGAGCTCGGAAAGAGACGCAACTGCGCTCGCTTTCCCATTGATCACTCGCCAGCGAGATGCTCGCTGGGCCGCCGCTGCGCCGCCGCCGATATGCGTTTTGATTGCAGCTTCTGCCGGTAAATAATGAACTGCTGATCAGCGATCACGCCGACCAATATGACGCCCCCGATGACCGCGAAGTTCAGGGAACTCGGAATGCCCAGCAGATTCACGAGGTTCTGCAAGACCTGCAAGAGGATCGTTCCAAGCACGACGCCGAGGATCGAACCTTCGCCGCCGCGCAGCGAACAGCCGCCGAGCACCGCAGCGGCAATCGCATAGAGCTCATAGAAATTGCCATGAGAGGCGGGCGAGATCGAGCGCGTGTACATGGCAATGAAGATCGCCGCCACCGCGGTCAGGCCGCAGCAAATAACATAAGCGGAAATCGTAATCTTCGCGGTGTCAATGCCGCTGTAGCGGGCAGCTTCCTCGTTCTTGCCGACGGCAAAGAGATAGCGGCCAAATACCGATCGGTGGAGGAGGACGGCCATCATGCCGGCGATCACAACAAGGGCGAGAAGACTATGCGGCACGCCGAAGCTTCGTCCGGTGGTGATCCATTCGAGAAGCGGGAAGCTCTGTCCGAAGGCAAAGCCCGCCGTTGCATCATCGGTGTAATAGCGCGCGACACCGCGATAGATAAGCAGGCCGCATAAAGTGACGACAAAGGGTTGCAGGCCCATCTTCGTCACAAGGAACCCGTGAACAGCGCCCATGACGAGGCCGAGAGCGATGACGATCAGGAGCGCTATGCTCCAATGCACTCCGACGTTGGATATCAAATCAACGAACAGCACGCCGAGAAGCGCGATGATGGAGCCGACGGAGAGCTCGATACCGCCAGTGATAATGACGAAAGCTTGTGCGATGGAAAAAAGCCCGAAGAGGCCGATCAGATTAGCCGTATTGGACAAGTTTATGGGGGAGAGAAAGCGCGGGTTGATAAGTGCGACTGTGGTGCCGACCACCAGAATGAGAATGAGAAGTCCAAGATCCTTTTTGATCATCGAATCCTTCTAATTCAGCGCGCTTCCCACCGCGAGCCGGAGAACGCTCGCTTCGCTAAACTGGCTTCGCTCCAACGTGCCGCTCAACCGGCCTTCGTGCATCACTGCAATTCGATCACTTACCCCTATAATCTCTTCCATGTCGCTTGAAATCATCAAAATCGCGACACCCCGATCCGCGAGCGTCCGCATGATGGCGTAAATCTCGTTCTTCGCTCCAACGTCGATGCCACGCGTCGGCTCGTCGAAAACCACTGCACACGGCTTCAGCGCCAGCCACTTTGCCAATACGACCTTCTGCTGGTTGCCGCCCGACAGGGTGCGCACGTGTTCGGTGAGGCCTTGGCTTCGAATGTTGAGCTTTCGCCGCTGGCTCTCGGCAACAGCAATTTCACTTGTTCTATTCACTATGCCCGCCCGCGAATGATTTGGCAGGTCGGGAAGAGAGATGTTTGCTATGAGCGTTTCCTCCAGCAAGAGACCTGAACGCTTGCGATCCTCAGGCACGAGGAACAATCCTTGGTCGATGGCTGCCCGGGGCCAATGGGCGGGAATGGTCCTCCCATGAACCTTGACCTTGCCGCTCAAAGGCCGGTCTATTCCAAAAACACACCGGGCGAGTTCCGTTCGTCCGGATCCCACGAGGCCGGCAAGACCCAGGATCTCTCCGGCGCGCACCGTCAAACTGACGACGTGTTCAGGATGGGCCGGGGTGCGAATCGCATCAATCTCCAGAAGGGGGTCGCCCGGCTGACGCGAGGGCGGAATGTAAAGCGATTTCAAGTCTCGGCCGATCATCAGCCGAATCATGGCGTCGCTGCGCAGCGCATTGCCATGCAGTTCGCCCGCCACGCGCCCGTCGCGCAATACTGTCACCCTGTCGGCACAGCGTTCGACCTCGTTCAGTCGGTGCGAGATGAAAATTACGCTCACATTGTTGCGTCGCAAGCCTGCAATGACCCGCAAAAGCTGCTCCGTTTCCGATATTGTCAAACTCGATGTCGGTTCGTCCAGGATGACGAGGCGGGAATCAAGGGATAGCGCTTTGGCGATCTCAACAAGCTGCATCTGCGCAAGCGACAGCTCTGATACCGGCGTGTCGGGCGCAAAATCGATTCCGATCCGGTGGAGGAGAGGTTCGATGCTGCTGTAGAGCTCTCGCCGATGGACGAGCTTGAGCGGTCCTCCCCATGTCGGCTCTCTGCCAATCAGAATGTTTGCCGCTACATCCAGATTCCCGAAAAGATTTGGTTCCTGATGAACAAAGGCGATGCCGGCGGTGTTGGACTCGCGCACACTCAAATTTGGATGTTCCACGCCGCGAAGGCGAATGAGTCCCGAGGAGGGTTCTACAATGCCCCCGACGATGCGCATCAGCGTCGACTTACCGGCGCCGTTTTCGCCGACGAGACCCAGTACTTCTCCTGGCTCGACAGACAGGGACACTTTATCGAGAGCAACAACGCCGGGGTAGGTTTTGGTGACGTCGATCAGCTCAAGGAAACTGTGTTGCATGAGCGAGGTCGGCTGAAGCGAAGGGCGGCCGATGCCAAACTGCATCGGCCGCTGGTTTCATTAACCTCCGATACGGGCCTTGAGCTCCGCCTCAAAGGCGTCGACATTGGATTTGTCTATGATTTTTGTGGGCACGATTACAAGCTTGTTCTCAGGGATCGGCGATTTGTCGCCTTCCAGATACTTCGCCATGAGCTTCATGCCCTTATAGCCCCATTCGTAGGGCTGCTGCACGACGGTTCCGGCAATGGTGCCCTCGCGAACGCCGCCCAGGGTGATCGGGTCTTCGTCAAAGGCGATGACCTTGATCTGACCCAGCTTTCCAGATTCCTTCAGCACCTCGTAAATGCGGGGTGGATTGTACGAATAGAACCCGACAAAACAGTCAATGTCAGGATTTGCGGCGAGGGCATCCTCGACATTGCGCTTGGCTCTGGTCTGATCGATGTCGTCGCCACGCACATCGACAAGCTCAACCTTGGAGCCCGCGATGGTAGCCTTCATTCCTTCAATGCGCTCGCGCGCATTGTCGGCACCCGGCAAGCCGACGAAGCCAATGCACTTGCCCCCTTCGGGCATGGCCTTAAGAGCAATCTCGCCGGCCTGTTTACCAGCATCCGTATTGGAACTGCCGATATAGGCAATCCTATTCGAGTCGGGCGCGTCGCTGTCGGTCGTGAAAAGGGGTACCTGGCTGCCGATGCGATTGAGCGCGTCCGTAGAGGTCTTGGGGTCGACGGCGCTGACCATGATTGCATCGACGCCGGCCGCCGCCAGATCCTCCATCAGCCGCTGCTGAATGGCGGCCGCGGCTTGCTCAGGATACTTGAACTGAAGGTCGTAGTTCGGCAGTTCTTCCTGCGCCTTGCGCACGCCTGCTTCGGCGAGTTTCCAGAAGTCGGAAGCGCCATTGACCACGAACGCCAAGGTTTTCTTCTCTTGCGCCTGCACGTTCCCTGCGACAAGGACCGTGAGGCAAATAGCTGCAAGCAATCTGATAATCAGTTGCATGTTTCCTCCCGAATTGTTTTTGCGGGTGAACTCTATCATTTCCGAAATGGCCTGCAACTATTTTATAGTATAAATAGAGAAAGGCACTCGAGCTTGCCGAACTCTATAGCTGGGAACGACAGGGCAACGCTCAAGATCGGCCTCGTCGCGTGCGTGCAGCGATAGGCGAGACGATCGAACCCAACACCGCTTCGATCAAGCTGTCGAATGGCAGCTGTTGGCGATCATGCCATCGAGGCAGATCGGCTCATGCGATCGGAATTGAAAGAATCCGGGCGAAGCGAGCTCGCAAACAGCAAGGCGCGTTCGGACCTCAGGGGCGGCACAGACCGGCTGTCTCTCGCGCTGCGGAGCCGCCGTCCAGGAGCAGAGCGACTCCGAGGCTATTGCCTCATATAAATGTAATGAGCGGCGCTTGCCGAGAGGACAATACGATGTTCCTTGTCCTGGCTCTCACTGGAAGAGGTGCCGGTGACTCCCATTGCCATGTAAAGGATGGCACAGCAACTCATGACTAACGCAACGGAGGATCCCAATTCCTTCATCAGCATGATTAAGACTCCTCGAACCAACGCCGCAATGTTGGAGTTGCGAGACTTAAGAGTTTGTTAATTGGGAGCCGGGATGAAAATTAGGGTTAACAGCAATCGATAAATTGAATCAATTTTCCATACGACCAAGCGAGATGATCTCCTCAAACGCCACGTTTCGCGGCAAAGTACCGTAGCTTCGGCCCCAGTTCCCCTCCAATCGAGACGCGCAAAAGGCATCGGCTACCGAAACGGGGCCATGCTTAACCAATAGCGTTCCTTGCAAGACGAGGGTCATCATCTCCACCAATCGCCTGGCATCACTTTCTTCAGGCGAGGGATCGCCTATCAGAACTTTCAAATCTTCGACCGCCTTGTCGAGACGGCTGCTGCCGCCGCGAGCACCATCCATCTCTCCTATGAGCATTTCCATCGCCTGTGGGTCACGAGCCATCGTACGCAGAACATCGATGCAGATTACATTTCCAGAACCTTCCCAGATGCCGTTAAGCGGCGCCTGCCGGTAGAGTCTCGGCATGATGGACTCTTCAATGTAACCGGACCCGCCGTGGCACTCCAATGCTTCGCAAACGTGACCGGGCAATCGCTTGTTTATCCAATATTTTGCCATTGCAACGGCTATTCGAGCAAATGAAGCCGCTTCCGGGTTGATCTTTGCCTCGTCGAAGCTACGAGCAACGCGAGCCGCCAACATTGTCGCGGCGATCCATTCTATGACCAGATCGGCGAGCACGTTTCGCATCAGAGGCTGCTGAGAAAGAAACTTGTTGAATGCCCGCCGGTGCGCGGTGTGATGCAGCGCTTGTGCCACCGCCTGGCGCATAATTCCGGCTGCAGAAAGCGCGGTGTCGAGGCGGGTGTGATGCACCATGTCTATGATCGCCCGGACGCCATGCCCCTCTTCGCCGATCAGCTTCGCCCAGGTGTTTTTGTATTCGATCTCGGCCGAGGCATTCGAGCGATCGCCGAGCTTGTCCTTCAGACGCTGGATATAGAACGGATTTCGCGTGCCATCGGGCCGCCAGCGAGGGACGAAAAAGCAGCTCAGTCCAGAAGCCGTTTGCGCCAAAGTCAGAAACGCGTCAGACATTGGCGCCGAGCAGAACCATTTGTGCCCCGTCAGCTCAAACTCTCCCCGCTCATTGAGTTTTCTTGCGCGTGTCGTGTTGGCGCGCACATCCGAGCCGCCCTGCTTCTCGGTCATGGCCATGCCGATCGTAACTGCTGTCTTCTCGCTCACGGGAGCGAACCGCGAATCGTAGGCCGCCGCAACAATAGGCGGCATCCATTCCGCTGCGATCTCAGGCTCCCTTTGCAGCGAGGGTATGCAGGCATAAGTCATCGTTATCGGGCAACAGACGCCGGCGTCCGCCTGGACGAGAAGATACTCCAATGCCATATGTGCAACATGCCCACCCGGCT
>DATBMX010000011.1:0-7865 GCA_036554625.1 Aestuariivirgaceae bacterium | reverse complement strand
GCAAGGATGGTGTGCCTCTTCAGTATCGCCAATCGTTGGACTGACCAGCTCGAGACCGAAAAAGCCCGCACCGTCGTTGCTTCAAGGCGTCCGCGACTTCGTTTCGAAACCGCCAACGGCTCTTGGCCGTTTGTACCTGACCGCTGGTCTCCTCTTGGGAGAGGCGGTGGACGCCCACAGGCACGTGCGACTTTGGGCAAGTTGTTATATGCGAGATTCCTTTCGACGTTTCAACGATGAATTTCGCCTCGCACAACTTTTTTGCCGACGTGTTGCGCCGTGAGCGGCCTTGACCGGCGTAGCCCTTTCGCGCTCCATGGCGCCTGATGAGTCTCACTCCCGCTCGGCGCAACTATCTGCTCGGCATCGTCCTCGTCCTACTCGCCACGGCCGGCTGGAGCCTGGCAGGCGTGTTCGTCCGCTTCCTGCCTGGACTGACGGGCTGGCAGATCAATTGCTGGCGCGGCCTATCCTTGAGCATTTTTCTCCTGCTTTATCTCATGGCCGCCTATGGGCGGGATTGGCAGCGCCGCTTCAACCTGCTGCCGCCAATGGCGGTGCTCACCGGATCGGGTTTCTTCGCGGTTGGCTCGACTCTCTATGTCACCTCGCTCACCCTCACCAGCACCGCAAATGTCGCCTGCATCGGCGCCATGGCGCCTTTGTTCGTGGCGGCGGCGAGCGGCCTGATATTGCGCGAGCGGCCGCACTGGGCCACCTGGGCTGCGGCGCTGCTGGCCCTCTTTGGCGTCACGTTGATCTTCCAGAACGGCCTCGAACGCGGCAATTGGCTTGGCAGCGCGGTGGCTATTTTCGTGGCCATCTGTTTTGCAGGGCAGACGGTGACGCTTCGCCGCTTTCGAAATGTCGACATGGTTCCGGCGATTTGCCTGGGCGGATTCATCGCCTTTCTCGTGGCCGGGCTCTTCGGCGGCGGGCTGTCGGTCGCTCCTTCCGACATTGCCTTGCTGGCGGTGATGGGTCCTGTCCAGCTCGCCATTCCGCTCATTCTCTTTGCGCGGAGCGCCCGCTTTGTTCAGGCTACGACGCTCAGCCTGATCTCCCTGCTCGACGCCGTGCTCAATCCCTTCTGGGCCTGGCTGGGCGTTGGTGAAGTACCCACGCTCGAGGCCGTTTTGGGCGGCACTGTCATCCTCGGCGCGGTGACGTTAAGCATCATCGCCGGACAGCGCTTCGGCAATGCCCCAAGCGAGCGGATGAAGGCCTCTCTATCCGGCGATTGACGACTTGGGCCGGTCGCAGGATTGTGTCGCTCGAGGGCAGAGACATGCTTGACTATGACTTCTCAGGCAAATCCGTGGTCGTCACCGGCGCGGGCCGCGGACTCGGCGCGGCCTTCGCCGTGGTGTTGGCCGATCTCGGCGCGGACGTCATCATGGCGGGCCGCACCGCCGAGACGCTCTATGCAACCGCGGAAGCCATTCACCAGCGCACCGGCAGGCGTCCGCAGACCTTGCTCTTCGATCTTGCCGATCCGGGCGAGGTCACGCGCATGGCGAAAAAGATGCGCGACGACATGGCGAAGCTCGACATACTGATCAACAATGCCGCGCAATGGCTTCCAGGGTCGATGACCGAGCATGATGCCTATGCCATCGTCGGCACCATCAGCGCCGCCGTTACGGGCACTCTCCTGTTTACCCGTGGACTTCTGCCGCCGCTCAAAGCCTCAGGCGCAGGGGATATTCTCAACGTCATTTCGATCTCGGGACTACCAAACGCAAAGCTCATGGGAGCGTCGGTGGCGTTTTACGCCGCCAAGCACGGCCAATCGGGGATGACGGATGGGCTGCGTGAAGAGCTGCGGGGCGGCCCGGTTCGCGTGAGCGCCCTCTACCCCCCGCTCATCGAGGACATTTCGCCTCTCGATGATACGGCGTGGGAAGCCGAGCGCTCTACCGGGTCGCTCGTCACCAATCGCGACATCGTCGAGGCCGGCCTCTTTGCCATTACCCGCCCGCGCCACATGACGTTCGCCACGATTGTCATCGATCCCGACGTCGGCGGCCTCTAAAAGCGTGCCGACCAGGGGCGGAACCGGTTGACGTGACAGTAAACCAGCGTATCGATGTCGCGCCGCTCGATGCCGATGTCGCGCAGCTGCGGGTCGGTCAAATGCCAGAGTTCATCCAGGGCGCGGTGGCGGCGCCACCAGCGGGCGAGCCAGCCAGGCCCACGCTCTATGCCGGGCGAGGACGCATCGTTCTTGCCGACAAAGGCCATGGGAAGGGACGTCATTGTTAAAGCCACTTAAAAATATTGCTTTAGCAGAGAGGTAATCATTTGATTTCAAAGAAACAAACGAGTAGTTTTCACTTCATCTATGAGCGTTTGTTGAAGAAACATGAATCGCATCCCTGGTCTTGGGGCGCTTAGGACTTTGGAAGCTGCCGGCCGGCTTATGAGTTTCACCAAGGCGGCAGCCGAGCTCGGCGTCACGCCGGCTGCCGTGAGCCATCAGATCCGCGAGTTCGAGGATCATCTGGGCTGCCGCCTCTTTGAGCGCACGAGCCGGAAGATGCGCCACACGCTTGCCGGTCAAAGTCTCCATCAAGCGGTGACAGATGCGCTCGGAACGATCAATCGCACCGTCGCCCGACTGCAGAGATCGGGAGACAAGCAGCGCCTGCGGGTTACTGCCCTGCCCTCGATCACGGCCAAATGGCTGGTTCCGCGCCTTGACCGCTTTCTCGAATTGGCTCCGGGCGCCGACGTGCGAATAGACATCTCCCTGACGCCTGCCGATTTCGCGCGCGACGACATCGATATCGCCATCCGCTTTGGCGATGGGGCCTACCCCGGCATGAAAATCGACCGGCTGTTCGACGAGACGGTCTTTCCCGTTTGCAGCCCCGCGCTGCTCTCGGGCAATCATCCTCTGAAGGAACCCAAAGACCTGCTGCGCCACACGCTCATTCACGTCGACTGGGAAGATCAAGGTCTGTGGCCCAATTGGCGCATGTGGATGCTGGCCGCGGGGGTCAGAGATTTCAACGACCTGCGCGGGCTGCATTTCAGCGTCACCTCGCTTGCCATTGAGGCTGCCATCGACGGCCATGGCGTGGCACTCGGCGATTCCAACCTCGTTGCCGATGACCTTGCCGCTGGCAGGCTCGTCAAGCCGTTCGACGTTGCCCTCAGAGCGCCGCCGCAATTTGCCTATTACGTCATTTCGCCCACCGAGACCGCCGAGGAACCCATGGTGCGCGCCTTCCGAGACTGGGTCCTGTCCGAAGCGGCCAGGACCACGTCACGACCTGCGAAGGCCTAGAGCCGATCTCCCTCGAGCTATTTCTTCAGCGCCTTCATCTCGTCCCAAAGCTGGATCTGCTCGGCCAGAACGGAACTGGGTATGGGCGGGAACAGAATCGCAGTCTGCATATGTTGCACGGGATCGGTGATTCCCATGGCCGCCACGGCAGCCTTGTCGGCCACCTCAAAGGACTTCTGATTGGCATGGCCGTAGCCGCTGCCTTCTATCAGCACCTTGCCCGTTTCCGGCGACAGCCAGGCATCAATGAAATCATAGGCCGCCGCCTGCTCGGCCTTGCCGGTGTTGAGTAGCGTCAGCCCGCAGAACCAGGTGAAATAGCCCTCCTTGGGCTTGGCGAAGGCTGCGGGAATTCCCTGGGAACTGAGATTCTTCGCCGTGTCGTTCCACGAGTAGGCCGCCACGATTTCTCCCGACGCCAGCGCCTGCTGCATCTCCGTGGGCGCGCTCCAAAGGAATCGGCTCGTCTTCACTGCCTTTTCCAATAGTGGCTTCGTCGCGGCAAGCTCTTCGCCCGCCATCTTGAACACCTTCTCGGGCGCATAGCCGAGGAGCAGCCCGGCGATCTGCACGGCGACCTCATTGTCGATCATCGACACGCGGCCCGCATATTTTTCGTCGTAGAAGATGCTCCAGGATTCGTTTTTCTTGAACTCCTCGTCCACGAGGTCGGGGCGATAAGCGATGCTCGAATTGCCCCAGTCGGCCGGAGCCATCATCACCTGCCCATCGACGATCACGCCTTCCGCCGTCTGCAGCGCCGGGAACACGTCCTTCCAATTGCTCAGCCTGGCCGTGTCGATCGGCGCGGCGAGCTTGGCCTCGACGAAGCGGCCGACCGAATAATTGCAGGGATGCACCACATCGGCGGCAAAGCCGCCGCGCACTTTCTGCAGCGCTTCATCTTCGCTGGCAAATATCGAGAAATTGGGCATGCCGTGCTTGGCGACGAAGGGCTTGAACAAATCCTCCACGTCATATCCGGCCCACTCCATGACGGTGAGCGCTTCGGCGGCCTGGGCAAGACGCGGCATCATGGCGACGCCCACGCCGAACATCGCCGCACCTTTCAAGATCTCGCGTCGTGAAAGACGCCCGCCAATCATTTTATCGATGAAATGAATACGATTCATAAAAACCTCCCTTTGGCCACGCCGGCGGCGCCAACTATCGGAGCGCTCTCGCTCGACTGTCAATCCCTCCGCTGCCCACAACCCACGGACTTGACAGGGCGGATGGGCCGGACAAACCTGAAAGCAACAGGTTGATGATGGGCCAAGGGGCAAGCAGCGAATCCAATGGCGGCGCCGCGGCGACGGCCGCCGCGACCCCTGAGCACCGGTCCACTGCACGCTCGGCGTCTCTCCCTCTGTTCGACAGACTTGAGTGGCTGCGCGGTTATCTTCTGATGTCGCCCACGCTTCTGCTGATATCGGCGACACTCGTAGCGCCGCTCGCCGCTCTCGTTCTCATCAGCTTCTGGATGCAATCAGGCTTCGATCTCGATCCCACGCCAACGCTCAGGAACTATCGCTATCTCCTCGAGCCGGGACCGCCAACCTACTGGCTCAAGATCCCCTTTCCATTCGAACACCCGGTCTATCCGATCCTGCTGGTCAAATCGATTCTCCTGTCGCTCGCCGTCACGTTCGCCGTCATTCTCACCGCCTATCCGATGGCCTATTTCCTGGCTTTCCGCGTGAGGCGCCACAAGCTCCTGTGGCTCATTCTGGTCACGGTGCCTCTGTGGACGAGCTATCTCCTGCGCGTCTTCGCCTGGAAAATCGTTCTGGGATACAATGGCGCCATCAACTCGGGCCTCCTGTCGCTGGGGCTCATCGAGAAGCCCCTCGAATTCCTGCTTTACAATCCGGTCGCGGTGATCATCACCTTGACTCATGCATGGGCTGCCTTCGCAATTCTGCCGATCTACGTATCGCTCGAGAAGATCGACCGATCCCTGCTCGAAGCGGCTACAGACCTGGGCGACGGGCCATGGCACCGTTTCCTGCGCGTCACCCTTCCCCTGTCCGCACCCGGCACGATTTCGGCAGCCCTTCTCGTCTTCATTCCGACTGTTGGAGACTATGTCACGCCCACGCTTGTCGGCGGCTCCGGCGGCCATATGGTCGGTAACGCCATTCAGTCTCTTTTCGGCCGCCAGAACGACGCGCCGCTCGGCGCCGCTCTGTCCATCGTCATGATGCTAAGCGTCACGCTGCTCGTTTGTCTGTTCATGTGGCTCGTCGGCTTTGCCAGCATGCGCCGGCGCAGGCGGTGATCCGTGATGAGGTTTCGGCTCATTCTGCCGCTCTATGCTCTGCTGTTCCTGATCTTTCTCTATGGCCCGGTTCTGCTCATGCCGGTCTTTTCCTTCAACGACAATATGTTCACGACATTTCCGCTCAAGGCGTTCACGTTCAAACATTATGCGGGCCTTGCCTATAATTCGGGCATGATCAACGCCTTGCACAACAGCTTGCGCGTCGGCTTCAGCGTCTCGATTGCAAGCACCATCGTCGGCCTGCTCGCCGCCATCGCTCTCACGCGCTATTCCCTGCCCGGGCGCGCGCCGATAACGGGAATGATCATGCTGCCGCTCGTCGTTCCGAGCGTTATTCTCGGCGTCGCTCTGCTCGTCATCTTGCGGCAGGTCCTCGATGTCGAGCTGACGCTGTGGACCGTGGGTGTGGGCCACCTCCTGCTCTGCGTTCCATTTTCCATGCTCGTGCTCGTGTCGCGCCTGGAGGGTTTCGATCGCAGCCTCGAAGAGGCCTCGGCCGATCTGGGCGAGAACCAGTGGATGACGTTCTGGCGGATCACCTTCCCTCTTGTCCTGCCGGGCATCATCGCCAGCCTGCTGATGAGCTTCACCATTTCCTTCGACGAATTCGTGCTTGCCTTCTTCCTGAGCGGCACGGAGCCGACCCTTCCCGTTTATCTCTTCAGTCAGCTTCGCTTTCCGCAGAGATTGCCCAGCACCATGGCCTTGGGCTCGCTTATCCTGTTTGTCTCGGCTCTCGTGATCGTGATCTCTGAAATTCTGCGTCAGCGCGGTTTCGAGGCGGCCAAGCCGTTGCGAACAGCCTCATGAAGGCGGCTGACAGCATCATCGAGCTGCGAGGCGTGTCGAAGAGCTTCGGTCCTGTCGTGGCAGTCGACGATGTCAGCTTCGAAATCAGGCGTGGCGAGTTCTTCTCGCTTCTCGGACCGTCCGGCTGCGGCAAGACCACGCTGTTGCGCATTCTCGGCGGCTTCGAGCATCCGACTACGGGCGATGTGCTCATCGACGGCCAATCGGTGGTCGGCGTCCCTGCCTATCAGCGCCCGACCAACATGGTCTTTCAGAGCTATGCGATCTTTCCTCATCTCAATGTTCACGACAACATCGCTTACGGTCTTCGCCGGCTGAAACTCGGCAAGCGCGACATGGCGGACCGCGTCGAGCAGGCGCTCGAGCTCATCAAGCTGCCGGGTTATGGCGATCGCGCCGCCCATGAGCTCTCGGGCGGCCAGCGCCAGCGCGTTGCCCTGGCGCGCGCCCTGGTCCGCCGCCCCAAGGTTCTCCTTCTCGATGAGCCGCTGGGCGCTCTCGACAAGAAGCTCCGCGAGGAGATGCAACTGGAGCTGAGGCAGCTTCAGCGCACGATCGGCATAACATTCGTGTTCGTGACCCATGATCAGGAGGAGGCGCTTACCTTGTCTGACCGCATAGCCGTCATGTCGCATGGCAAGACCCTGCAGATCGATCGTGCGGCCGCTCTCTATGAAGCCCCAAGCAGCCGCGCCGTGGCGGAATTCATCGGCAGCATGAATCTCTTCGAGGGCCGCCTGATCAGCAGCGAGGGCGGATTGGCCAAGGTTGATGCAGGTCCCTTCGGCATGCTCTCTGCCAGGGCCGAAGCGCCCTTGCCGGCGCTCGGCTCCATCGTGTCCGTCGCCATTCGCCCCGAAAAGCTCGCGATTTCCCGTGAGCCTCGGCCCGGCCTCAACAGCATAGAAGGCAGCGTGCGCACCGAGGCCTATTTCGGCGATCGCAGCCATTTCTACGTAAGCGTGCCTGGCGCCGAACGCCTCGTCGCGGTCGCTCATCAGAATGCCTTTCGCAGCTTCAAGGAATCGGAGGCCGTTGGACAGCCCGTCTGGCTCACCTGGTCGCCGGAATCGGCCATTCTCCTGACGGAGTGAGGATTGTCTTCCCGGTCGCTTTATCCGCTGAAGCCATGCGCGCGGTGGACTTCCCTACCTCCCAGCAGGGTGAGAAGCACCTCCGTCTCGCCGATCTCCTGCGGATCGACGGTGAAAATATCGCGGTCGAGCACGATCAGATCGGCAAATTTGCCCGCTGCGAGCGTGCCGGTGGAATCGGCGCGCCATGCCGAGGCCGCGGCATTGAGCGTATAGCCCCTCACCACATCGTCCACGCCAATTCGTTCCTCGGGCAGGAACACCGGCCAGTTCGAGCCCCGCATGGGCGGCTGGCGCGTCACCGCCGTCTGCAGGATGGGAAATGGATTGAGGGTGGAAACACCCCAGTCGCTGCTCACTGCGATGGTGGCGCCATGGTCAAGCA
>DATBMX010000239.1:0-7464 GCA_036554625.1 Aestuariivirgaceae bacterium | reverse complement strand
GCGCTGCATCTTATATTTAGTGGCAACGCATTCGCGCTCCACCGGCGATTTCTGTCCGGCCGCACACACATTCCCTAACGTCTCTCAGACATAGGCCCTGAGAGGTTTCGGTGATCTCCCGCGGGGGAGGCAGAGCCGCTGAGCTTTCGCCCATGACTCCGGCGGGTGGGCAGACCGGCCTCCTAAAACAGCGGTGGTCAAACCGCCGCCCAAGCGCCGCCCTGTTCCACGTTGAAGCCTGACCGCGACCCACGCCTCCTCCTGGAACAAGGTGAGGATCACATACGGAGTGCTAGGATCATTGTCAAGAGCTACTTCCACGATTGAGAGGAAATTCTCTCACCGCCCCGCCGACGCTGGACGCTGACTTTCGTCAGGGCGACGAGTGGAGGAGATGCGCGGATCAAGTCCGGCCACGAGGAACCAGGCAGAGCGCATGGCCTCTCAATCGTCATTTCCGGCGAAGCCCGGGATCCAGCTCCTTCACCACCGCAGCAGGCGCCTGCCGAGATGACGGCCCGCGAGGCAGACGATGAGAACCGCTGCCGTGTACCAGACGAGCACGAACAGGGGACTGTCGTTCGGGCAATGCGCGGCATAGACGGCGGTGGCGATCGCGACGGCCGCAAGTCCGCACACCGCGCCGGCGAGACCAGGATCTCGCGGAGCGCCCCACCGCATCAGAAACTGGAACAGAAGCAGGGGCGCGACCGACAGGGCAACGATCGAAGCGAGGCAGGCAATGGGCTCGAAGCCTACCAGCCGCTCCGGCCAAGACGCGTGCGGAACGGACAGGAGCTCGATTGCCACCGCCGCCGCGAGCAGAGCCGCGCTGCCAAGAACACCCATTCTCCAATGCGCCGCCGAGCCGTCTGGCCTCGCGAGGCGAACAAGCATTCCCGATGCGGTGAACGCCAGAATTGCCGCAAGGACGAGCTTGAGCAGGAAGGGAGCCGACCCCGCCGCCGTCTCGATGTCCGGCCTGAGATCGATAAAAAGCCCAAACAGCACTGCCGCGGCGGCGAGTCCTCCTGCCGCGGCGAGAACAACCGCCGCATAGGGGCGAAGCCCGCGGCTTGCGCCGGCGCTCGCGAGAAGATTGATCAGATCGTTTGTGTTCATTTGATTCTATCTCGATAGAGAGCGGCAAGCCTGCGGATGGCGCGGTGGAGCGTGACGCGCACAGCGCCCTCGCTGGTCTGGAAGCGTTGCGCCGCCTCCTTCGCCGTCGCTCCTTCCCGGGAAAGAAACGAGACGATGTTGCGCTCTCGCTCGTTGAGACAGGCAAGAATGCGATCGAGATCGCCCTCTGTGCCGGGCTCGCCGCCTGCAGGCGCGGGAACGTCCGGCAGATCCTCGATGGAAAGGTCGAACCGGCCAAGACCGCGTCGCCGCAGCGCGTCGATGAGCTTGTGTCTGGCGATGGCTGCGATCCAGGGCCAGATCGGCCGCCCGGCATTCCAGGTCTGCCGCTTGAGGTGAACGGCCAGAAGCGTCTCCTGCACAATGTCCTCAGCATCGACCTGCGGCGCCCCCCGCCGCTTGAGGCCGCTCTGCGTCACGGCGCGAAGAACGGGAGCGAGCTGCGCCAGCAGCCTTCGGTATGCGACGCTATCGCCTTCGAGCGCGGCCCGCATCAACATGGCCCATTCCTCTTCCTTTGCGCGCATCAACGCCGGTTATCATCGTCTTCGCTCCCTCGCGTCAATTCATTACATCTTCGGACTGACATTCACGATGCCGTGAATGGACCGACACTGCATGTAACGAAGGAAGAGCCTGTCGCGAAACGGCTGGGGAGCGGCACCACTGAGGGTCCGCTCTTGTAAGGGAGAGATCGCATGAATCGTCGAACGCTCAATCTGGCCCTCGCCGGGTCGCTTGCTTCAGCCCTGGCGCTGCTTGCCGCGCCCGCAGTCGCCCAGGAAACGGAAAAATGTTACGGCGTCGCCCTCAAGGGTCAGAACGACTGCAAAGCCGGCATGCATGACTGCAAGGGGCATTCCACCGTCGATTACGACGGTGAGTCCTTCAAACTCGTGCCCAAGGGAACATGCGTGTCCATGACGACGCCCAAGGGGACGGGTTCGCTCGAGCCGATCAAGTCCTGATCCGCCCAGCGTTTCGAAAGCACCATGGCTACCAACAGAACAACGATCGCGCTCGTTGCCTGCCTGGCGGCGATCGCGAGCGGCCATTCCGTCTCGGCGCAAGAGTCGCAGGAGATGGAAAAATGCTATGGCGTGGCTCTGAAAGGCCAGAACGACTGTGCCGCCGGGCCGGGCACGACTTGCGCCGGCACGTCCAAGGTCGATTATCAGGGCAATGCCTGGAAGCTCGTTCCGAGGGGAACCTGCGTGACGATGCAGACGCCGTTTGGGCAAGGATCGCTCGCGCCCATCGAACGTCCTGCCTGATCAGGAGCGGCGGAGCCGTGCTTCGCCGCTCTTCATTTTCGCCGGGAGGAGAAGACATGAGGATCTCAGAGCTGCCGCCGCGCGCCGGGGTTGGCTTCAAGCCGCAGCATTTCCGCGACATTGACGCAACGCCCCAGCCGGTCGGCTTCTTCGAGGTGCACGCCGAGAACTACATGGGCGCGGGCGGAATGCCGCACGCTCATCTCGCAAGGCTGCGCCAAAGATACGCCCTGTCCATTCACGGTGTGGGGCTGTCCATCGGCTCCGCCCACCCGCTCGATCGAGCGCATCTGTCGCGGCTTCGCGCGCTGTGCGACCGGTACGAGCCGCAGAGTTTTTCCGAGCATCTGGCGTGGTCGAGCCATGGCGTCTTCTTCAACGACCTGCTGCCCTTGCCCTATACCAAAGACACCTTGCAGCGCGTGACAGATCATGTGGACGAGGTGCAGAATTCATTGGCCCGCCAGATGCTGCTCGAGAACCCGGCGACCTATCTCCTCTTCGAGGAAAGCACGATTCCGGAGACGGATTTCCTGCATGAGGTTGCGCGCCGCACCGGCTGTGGATTGCTGCTCGACGTGAACAACGTGTTCGTCGCCTCCACCAACCACGATGTCGACCCCTATGACTACCTGGCACGGTTTCCCCTGCACCATGTGCGCGAGATTCATTTGAGCGGCCACGCTGCGACGACGGATGAAGCGGGCGCGCCGCTCCTCATCGACACCCATGATTCGCCCGTGCTGGATAGGGTTTGGACGCTCTATGCGGCCGTCATTCGCAAGATTGGCCGAGTGCCGACGCTCATCGAGTGGGACGACAAGCTGCCCGACTGGGCGGTCTTGCGAAAGGAGGCGCAGGATGCTCAGGCGATTATGGACCGGCTCCCCGCTCACGTCGCGGCGTGAAGGGAATTCCTCCATGACCGCACACTATCAGGAGCGGTTTGCAAGAGCTCTTCTCAGCCCATCCCTCGCGCTGCCGGAAGGTATCGCCTGCAATTCGGGTGTGGCGCCCGTCAAGCGCTTCGGCATATACCGCAACAATGTGACCACAGGCCTGGCGCAGGCCCTCGCCATTCGCTTTCCGATCACCGAAAAGATTGTTGGCGAAGAGTTTTTCGCCGCAATGGCACGCGCGTTCGTCAAGGAGAACCTGCCTCGCTCGCCGGTGCTCCTCGATTATGGCAGCGACTTCGATCGGTTCGTCGCCGCCTTTGAGCCGGCGCGAAGCCTACCCTATCTCTCGGACATAGTCCGCCTCGAGAATGCGCAGATCCGCGCCTATCACGCGGCTGATGCGCCGCCGCTCGACAAGCGCGCTTTCGCGGACCTGAAATCCGACGACCTTGATAAACTGCGGCTCGAGCTTCATCCATCCGCCGCCGTCGTAAGATCGCATTTCCCAATCGTCACGATCTGGAGCATGAACAGCGGCGAGAGCCGGCTTGGACCCATAGAGGAATGGCGGCCTGAACAGGCGTTGGTCGTTCGTCCGCACCTGTCCGTCACCACGCGGCTTCTGCCTCCAGGCGGTGCCGTGTTTCTTGAGAGCGTGGCCGGCGGCAAGACCCTTGGAGCTTCTGCGCAGGAGGCTTGGCACAGTGACGAAACGTTCGATCTTGCGGCGTGTCTGGCGGCCGCTCTGGCCGCCGGCGTGTTCGCCTCCTTCACCAGGGGAAGGCCGTGAGGGACCAAGCGATGGGCGACGCTTCTGCTTCACTGAAATCTGCCTCCACCGGCACTGGCGGGCTCCTTGCCGCCGCCATTGCCCTATGCGAGCGCATTCCCTATTGGTTGATCGCGCTCGCAGCGCGCGTCTTTCCCGCCGCCGTCTTCTGGCAGTCCGGCCAAACCAAGGTGGATGGCTGGAGGGTGACCGATGGCGCAGTGTTCCTGTTCCGCGAAGAATACAGGCTGCCGATCATCGATCCCCAAATTGCTGCTCATTTGGCGGCTGCGGCGGAGCATCTCTTTCCGATCCTGCTGGTGTTCGGCCTGGCGACGCGCTTTGCCGCCCTTGCTCTCCTCGTCATGACGCTCGTGATCCAGATCTTCGTCTATCCGGGCGCATGGCCGACGCATGGAACCTGGGCAGCCTGCTTCCTCCTTCTGATCGCGCGGGGACCGGGCGTTCTGTCGCTTGATCATCTGATTGCGCGCCGCGGGACGTGACGACTTCTCTTATGGCGTCATCACCGTCCTCGGGCTTGACCCGAGAATCAACCCGGTGATCTTCCACAGCACGCAGATAGCCGGAACAGGTCCGGCCATGGCGATAGGGCAGGAGCTTTACTGAGCCCGCTGATATTCGCCGCCGGTGATCTCGTAGTAATCGCCCTTGTCGGCGCAGAAAATATGCCCGGCCATGGTAAGGCCTGTCTCGCCGTCGAGCGTGCCCGCCGCGATTGCGACATAATCGCGGCCTCTCCCCTGCCAGAACAATGTCGAGCCGCAGATCTGGCAGAAGCCGCGCTCCGCCGCTTTCGACGAACGGTACCAGCGCAATCCGTCGTCCTTGATGATGCGAAAGCGTTCAAGGTTGGCTGCCGTCGCCGCCATGTAATGGCCCGTCTGCTTGCGGCACTGCCTGCAGTGGCAGCCGATGACCTCGCGCAAGGGCCCCTTGACCTCATATCGCACCGCGCCGCACAGGCACGACCCTTGGTGAAGCTCCTCGCTCATTCTGCTCTCTCTTTGAATGCCTGCGCCAATGCCTTGATATGGTCTGGTCCGATGCCACAGCATCCGCCCACCAGCCTCACCCCCCGCTCCACCCAGGCGCGCGCCAGCTCGACGAAAGCGGGCACCGGAATGACGTCGACGAATTTCCACTCGGGCATTTCGAAGTAGCCGCTCTCGGGATAGGCGCCGAGCGGCCCCTTCCACTTCGCCTGCGCGATGGGAATGGCCGTCGTCGTGTCGTTGGGAGAAGAGTGCATGATGCACAAGACCTTGGCGCCCGTTTCCATCAGCGGCGACACGAGAGTCTCGAACGCGAAGTCCTCGCGGCCGAAGCCGGTCAACCTTCCCTCTTTCCCCTCGACCGCAACCCCGACCCATACGGGGAGGCCTGTGGCCGCGGCGGCTTCCGTGGCCCATAGCGAATAATCGAGATCGCGCATCATCTCCATGACGATGAGGTCGACCCCGGCCGCGGCGAGACTCTCCGCCTTGCGTTTGAAAAGCTCGCGCGCTTCCCTCTTGCCCCATTCCCTGTGCCGCGCCGTGCGGTCGGATCCCTTCACCACCGGGCGCATGGTCGAGAAGGAGCCGGCCACCGGCACCCTTCCCGCCGAGGCTTCGCGCGCCAGCGACACGGCTGCTGCGTCGATTTGGGGAAGCTCCCGGTCGCGGCCCAGATGGTTGAACAGGAGCGGGCTCGTAGGGAAAGTGTTGGCGATGATGAGATCGGCGCCCGCCGCGATGTAATCCTCATGCACCGCGCGCACGATGTCGGGATGGGTGAGATTTGCTTCCGCACTCCATGTGTCTTCGCTCATGGGCCCGCCGCGCCTCTGGATATCCGTTCCCGTGCCGCCGTCGAGGATGATGATGTCCTCTCCCGCAAGCTTCGTTTCGATCTGGCTGTAGAGGCTCACCCCCAGGGTCCTTTCGTTTCCACCGCCAGCGGCTTGAGTGCAAGGTCGCTGCCGCCGGCGTAGTTGACAAGCGCCGCCACCCGGTCCTCGACGCTCGGATGTGTGGCGAGCCAGCCCCTGAGCGGGTTGACCGCCGGGCTTTCGAAGAAGAACGCGTGCATGCGCGACGGCATTCCGGGAATGGCGGCTTGCCCTTCGATGCGGCGCAAGGCTGAGATCATGGCGTCGGGCTCCTTGGTCAGCTCGACGGCCCCCGCATCGGCCAGAAATTCGCGCGAGCGCGACAGAGCCAAACGGATGAGCACCGACACGCCCCAGGAAATGGCGATGACGGCGAGCGCGATGAGAATGATGATGGCGGCGGCGCCGCCCTGGCCGCGCTTGCCG
Source organism: Aestuariivirgaceae bacterium (assembly GCA_036554625.1). Lineage (GTDB taxonomy): Bacteria > Pseudomonadota > Alphaproteobacteria > Rhizobiales > Aestuariivirgaceae > DATBLQ01. The sequence goes on along the minus strand of DATBMX010000239.1, from coordinate 1,059 downwards.
GAGGAGCGTCTCTGCGACCAGCCTGGCTGCGGCGAATAGCCGAAGGGAAAATCGATGCGCCGGAAAACGACGTCTCCCACGAATGCGATGATGCCGGCGAAGATCACGGCGATCACCATCATCTGTGTATCCTTGTTGCGAATATGGGTGAGCTCATGGGCGAGCACGCACTCGAGCTCCCGCTCGCTCAGGGAATTGACGAGGCCCCGCGTGACCGCCACGGAGTAGTTTCCGCGCCTTATGCCCGAGGCGAAGGCGTTGAGCGCCTCCGTTTCGATGATTTTGAGCCTCGGCATCGGGATGCCGCGCGAGATGCACAGGTTCTCCAGCGCATTGTAGAGTTCGGGCGCATCGTGCCGCGCGATGCCCTCCGCGCGCGTGGCGAAATCGATCATCCGCTGGTGGAAAAAGAAGGCGATGGCGAACCAGAGGAGCGCCGCCACGACGCCGGCCGGCCACGCATAGCGCAAATCATCCATGGCGGCTTCGAGAATCTCTTGCCCGCTGCCGCCATGGCTCAGCGCTTGGAAGATGAGCAGCAGCGAGAACAGAACGGCATGAATGAGGAGCACGAAGGAGGCGAGCAGGAACAGCGACTTGAGGCGATTCTTCTGGATATGCGTGTAAAGACCGTAGGCCTTGAACATGTCTATTGCTGGAAGCTGACCGGCGGCGGCGCTTCGAGCTGCGCCCGCTTCTCTTCCCCCAGATCGAAGAAGTCTTCCGGCGCAAAGCCGAAGCGGTCGGCGATGAACGAGGCGGGAAAGCTCTCGCGCTTGGCGTTGTACTCGGCGGCCGCGCTGTTGAAGAAGCGGCGGGCCGCGGCGATCTTGTTCTCGATGTCCTCGAGCTGCTGCTGCAATTCGAGAAAATTCTGGTTCGCCTTCAAATCGGGATAGGCCTCGGCCAGCGCGAACAGCCGGCCGAGTGCGGCGGAGAGCACGTTTTCCGCTTCCGCCTTCTGCGCCGGGCCTCTTGCGCTCACCGCGGCATTGCGCGCGGCGACCACGGCGTCCATCGTTTCGCGCTCGTGCTTGGCATAGCTTTTGACGGTTTCCA
>DATBMX010000389.1:0-3675 GCA_036554625.1 Aestuariivirgaceae bacterium | reverse complement strand
AGTCGGTCTGCGCCCTATTTCCGCGCTCGTCGACATCACCAACTACATGACGCTCACCTTCAACCGTCCCCTGCATGTCTTCGATGCCGACCGTCTCACAGGTCCCGTGGTGGCGCGCTTGGCCGGCAGTGGCGAGGAGATCTTGGCCCTCGATGGGCGTACCTACCGCCTCGATCCCACGATGACGGTCATTGCAGATGCAGAAGCGCCGCAAGGAATCGCCGGCATCATTGGCGGTGAGCGGTCGGGCTGCACGCAGGAGACGATGAATGTTTTTCTCGAGGCGGCCCTTTTCGATCCCATCCGCACCGCCGCCACGGGGCGAAAGCTCGCCATAAACTCCGACGCGCGCTATCGTTTCGAGCGCGGTGTCGATCCCGTCTTCGTCGCGCCTGGCGCCGAGCTGGCGACGCGCCTCATCCTCGATCTCTGCGGCGGCGAGGCTTCCGAGCTCGTTGTCGCCGGCAAACCGACCGAATGGCGACGCAGCTACACCCTGCGCAAGTCTCGCGTGAAGAACCTCGCCGGAATCGACGTGGCCATTCCCGAGCAGAAACGCATCCTCGCCGCGCTCGGCTTCGAGGTCACCGAAGCCGTCGGCGGTTTCTCCTGCAAGGTGCCGAGCTGGCGGCCCGACATCCAGGGCGAGGCCGATCTCGTCGAGGAAGTTTGCCGTATCGTCGGCCTGGACAGGATTCCGCTTCAACCCCTGCCGCGCCACTATGCCGTAGCTCGGCCAGTGCTCAATCCGCTGCAGCGCCGCATGCTCGACGCCCGCCGCGAATTGGCCGCGCGCGGTTTCAATGAAACCGTAACCTGGTCATTCCTGCCTCGATCTCACGCCGAGCTGTTTTCCGAAGGCGAGCGCAATCCTGCGCTCGTCCTTGCCAATCCGATATCGTCCGAGCTCACCGATATGCGGCCGTCGCTCATTCCAAATCTTATCGCCGCCGCGGGTCGCAATTTCGCGCGCGGTTTTGACACGATTTGCTTATGCGAGCTGGGCCAGGCCTATGCCGGCGACCGCGCGCAGGACGAGACCCTTCGCGCCGCGGGCCTGCGCCGCGGCGACACCCATGAGCGGCACTGGCTCGAGAAGCCGCGTTCCTTTGATGTTTTCGATGCCAAGGCCGATGCCCTGGCCGTTCTCGCCGTCTGCGGCGCGCCGATGCACAGCCTCCAGATAGAAGCCAGGGCGCCGCAATGGCTCCATCCTGGCCGCTCGGGTACGATCCTTCTTGGGCCCAGGAACCGCTTGGGTGTATTCGGCGAGATACATCCTGCCGTCTTGGACGCGCTCGATCTCAAGGGTCCTGCCGTAGGCTTTGAGATAATCCTCGATGCGCTACCGGTCGCCCGCGCGAGAGCAACGACACGGCCGGCGCTGAGCGCCTCGGATCTCATGCCCGTGTCCCGCGATTTCGCCTTTGTCGTGGACGCGCAAGTCCCCGCCGATAAAATACTGAAGTCGGTCAGGGGTGCCGACAGATCGCTCATAGCCTCTGCCGCCATCTTCGATATCTTCACCGGCGAGAGCATGGGTCCGAACAAGAAATCCGTTGCCGTCGCTGTCACGCTGCAGCCTCGTGAGCGCACCCTCACCGACCAAGATATCGAGGCGATTTCGCAGAAAATCATTGGCGAGGTCGCCAAGTCAACAGGCGCGGTGTTGAGAACGTAAGCTGATGCTGTTCTGCCTCTGATACAAAAGGCCTCACGCACTGCCGATGAAAATGCCTGCAAGGAAGACCAGAAAACCCCCAACCGCCACCTGAAAGCCCGCGCGCAGGAAAGGCGTATCCATAAAACGATAGCGGATCCATGAAATGGCACCGAGCTCAACGAAGACGATGATCGTGGCAAGGATCGTCGCGGTCCAGAAATCCGGAATGAGATAGGGTAGGGCGTGGCCGAGCCCCCCGATGGTCGTCATGACGCCGGCGGCGAGCCCCCGGATCAGCGGATGCCCCCTGCCGGTGAGCTTGCCGTCGTCAGACAGCGCTTCCGCGAATCCCATGGAAATGCCGGCGCCGATCGATGCGGCGCTGCCCACGAGAAATGTCTCCCAGGTGCTTTGCGTCGCGAAGGCTGCGGCGAACAGCGGCGCAAGAGTTGACACGGAGCCGTCCATCAGCCCGACGAGTCCCGGCTGGATGATTTGGAGAAGGAACAGCCGTCTCTGCGCCTCTTCCTCCTCCTGCTTGGCGTCCGGCGTGAGATGCTTTTCCCCGAGCCGGTCGGCTAGCGAGCTGTGGCCCCTCTCGGCTGAGGCGAGGTCGTTCAACAGTTTCTTGACCGCAGGGTCGCTCGCCTGCTCGGCCGCCCGGCGATAGAAGTTGTAATTTTCGGCTTCGATGACCTCCGAATAGTCCCGGATCTTGTCCAGGCTTGCATGCTTCATGAGCCAAGCCGGACGGTGACGCACGAAGCCGATGACGTCGCTGCGCCGGATGAGGGGAATGAAGTCGCCGAACTTCTTCTGATACAAGTCGGTCAGACGTCGCCGATGCTCATGCTCCTCTTCCGCCATCTCGACGAACACCTTCGCCGAAGCAGGAAACTGGTCCATGAGAGAATTGGCGAAAGTCGCATAGGTGCGCGCATCGTCGTCCTCGCTCGAAATGGCGAGCGCGAGGATTTCCTGTTCCGAAAGTTGAGAGAACGGCTTCAATGTGTTTGATCCTTGTTGACGGGAATCTTATAGATTAGAATCGTTCCAAATTTCTAGTCGTGACGTCCAGTGGCGATTTTCCACGCGAGAACAACGCCTCCTCGCCCTTGGCGCCGCTTGACGCATGTGAACTGCCCTGTCATCAAGCCGCGCATGATCAATGCGACTCTCATCCGCAATTTCTCCATCATCGCCCATATCGACCACGGCAAATCCACCCTGGCCGACCGCCTGATTCAGGCCTGCGGCGCCGTTTCAGATCGCGAGATGAAGGATCAGATTCTCGATTCAATGGAGCTTGAGCGTGAGCGCGGCATCACGATCAAGGCCAACACTGTGCGGCTCGATTACCGCGCCAGGGACGGGAAATCCTACGTGCTCAATCTCATCGACACGCCAGGCCACGTCGATTTCGCTTATGAAGTGTCGCGCTCGCTTGCCGCCTGCGAGGGTTCGCTTCTCGTCGTCGATGCCTCGCAAGGGGTCGAGGCCCAGACGCTGGCCAACGTCTATCAGGCGATCAACAACAATCATGAGATCGTGCCAATCCTCAACAAGATCGACCTTCCGGCCGCCGAGCCTGAACGCGTGCGCCAGCAGATCGAGGACGTTATCGGCATTGATGCATCCGGCGCTCTGGAGATTTCCGCCAAGACGGGGCTCGGCATCGATGATGTCCTCGATGCCATCGTCACGCGATTGCCGCCGCCCAAGGGCAATCCCGCTTCGACCTTGAAGGCGCTGCTGGTCGACAGTTGGTATGATTCCTATCTGGGCGTTGTCGTGCTCGCTCGCATCGTTGATGGCGAGATCAGAAAGGGCATGAAGATCAAGCTCATGTCGACCAACGCCTCCTATCTCGTGGAGCGAGTCGGCATATTCCGCCCAAAGCAGGAGATGGTAGCAAGCCTGGGGCCGGGCGAAATAGGTTTCTTCACCGCCGCGATCAAGCAGGTGGCCGACACAAGGGTCGGCGACACGGTGACCGACGATCGCAATCCTGC
>DATBMX010000377.1:0-4758 GCA_036554625.1 Aestuariivirgaceae bacterium | reverse complement strand
TTGCCGACCTCTTCATGCGGAAGCTTAACGAGGCAGGTACGATGTCGAGTCAGGAGCTTATTGACCCCGCCGTGAAGGAAGGTTTCTTCCCCGACGCAGAACACGCCGCCCAGGCGTTCACCCCATGATCGTGAACCTGCTACGAAGCGAGCTCATTCGTGAACTTCCCGATGGCAATCTCGCCCCTCCCACTCTCACCCAAGCCATCAAGCTTCGCCGGGTGGTTTAGTCGTTCAGCGTAAACCGTACGGCAGCAGCGCAGGCAGCGCCCTCTCCGAAAGAATAGTTGGTCACGCCAGTTCGCCGAGTTGCCTACCGGCCCGAGGATCGCCCCTCACATACACGCATCGCAGAAAGTCTGCAAAACAACCCCATGCAAAGTACGCCCAGCAGAGGCTCGATCTGCCTGGGCGATGCCGGCTCATAGTCGAGCACCCATTCGCGGGTGCCGGCGGCGACTAACCTCAATATGTGGTGGTTCTGATTGTTAAAACCGCTTCAAATCCGTCCTACGAAACGCTATATATTGGGAAGTGAGGTGGAGATCCATAGTGAAGATATACAGGAGCCCACCATGGTAAAGCGTGTGAAAGTGAACCTGCCCACCGAGAGGAAGAATAACGAGACGATCGCTGAACCCCACGACGTTCCGTATGAGATACTCGCGGTGAGTCATCTCATTATTGCGGGCCCTGAGCGCTTCGTTCCTGACAACGACTTAAAGAGCAAAATCAGGCAGGGTTCCATTGACCTGTACCGCCGGCTCAAACCCCGCAACGCGCAAGAGTCGATCATCTCCCTGCTTGCGGTAGGAATTACTAACGCCAGCCTTGATTGTCTCGCTCTGGTGTCGCGGCTGAATGTGGACCAGGCTGAGCTCCGCGACCTGAACCTGCGACACGGATTGAAAGGAGCCACTGTCGCCGCAGACCTCATCAAAGCGCTGAACGAACTTCGCGGCGAGATGCCAGAAAAGGTTTCGGTCGGCAACGTCAACGTTGAAGCGGGTGGACAAGCGATTGTCGGCACAGTGGAAGCCTCAAGATCACGCAGAGGGCGTAACAAGACCTAGGTCGCAGTGATGCCTGGCACGCATCCGCGCAACTGGCGGCCGATGCTCCAAAGCCTTCGCTGTGGAGCAAAAACCCGGAAGGGCGGATGCTGTCGGGCACCCGCCGTCAGAGGTAAGAAGCGCTGCCGCATGCATGGCGGGGCCAAGGGCTCCGGTGCACCTCGGGGCAACTCTAATGCTTTTAAGCACGGCGTCTTCACCAAAGAGGCGATTAAACGGCGCGTATTGCTACGCAAGCTGATACGGGAAGGTCAGAAGCTACTGAAACAACTCCGGAGGTAGCCAATCGCTCCGGCGATACACATCCGATGATTTGTTTCTCGCGGTGGGAACCTAGGCAGGCTTTTCGGCTCTGGTAGCAAGCGAAACATTGGCCAATGCTTTGCCAGTGCTGCAGGAGCGAGGACTAGGTGCGCGTCGATACACGCGCTCACAGCGCAGACAATTGCGCTTGGCTGACATCCAATAGGGCTGCTTTAGTTGTTATCGCATGGGCTGAAAGGAATCTACAACCTTAGGTCCGAGATCGGCAACATCGGCGACGTTTCGCGTTACAAGCATCATCTGATGCACCTTTGCCGTCGCCGCCAGAAGCGCATCGACCGTCGATACCGGCCGCTTAGCGCTCATGCGTCCCCATTCATCGGCAACTGCCAGGTCGATGGGGAGGATGCGGTCTGCATAGCATTGGCTTAACGTAGAAAGCCACTTTTCAAGAGCGCGGGCTTGGGCAGGATGGGTTGAGCGCGCCCGTTCGATACCTTTGCGGATCTCGCCGAGCACCAGCACACTGAGATAGATGCTGTCTTCATCAACGGCATCGTACCAGGTAGCGACGCCTGGGTTGCAATCACTGCCTTTGCGGATCTCGGAAATGATGTTGGTATCGAGCAAATAATTCACAAGCTGACGTTCCGCCCGAAATCATGATCGCGGCTGAGATCGATGCCCTCCAGTGGCGCGGAAGCCAATAACGCCTTGAGGCCTTCGGCTGTGCCGGCCCCAAAGTGTTCGCGCAGCAAGACCCGAGCTTCGCCTCCCCGCTCAGGGTCGGCAAGCGCCCTCACAACCCCGCGCACAAGCGCGGCATCGTGCTTTCGAACATGCACTTCAAGGCGAACCACACCGCGCCGCTTGAGGCGGCGTCGATAGGCCGAGAGGGCCTTTCGCTGAATGCTTGCCATAGCAGGTGTTCCATAGCTGTTTCCGGAATGTGGCCGGAAACCGCAGCTAACACCACACGGCCATGAGGGTCAAAACGATAGCTTCACGCCGGCTAACCGTCGAGGAAGAAACGGAAAGTCCTAAAGCCCGCTTCCAAGAAATTGGAGGTAGAGTTTGAACACGGCGTCTAGCCCCCTTTTCTTTCGACCTCGTCTGCCCGAAGGGGCCTCCGCTCCTCGCTGTTTGAGCGTACGCCTCGCCTCTTGTTGTCGCCGGCCGCAATGAACTCAACGCCTGCCTTCTCACAGTTTCCAAATTCTTTTCTCAGATGGCGAACAGAAGCAATGTCGCGCGCCTCACTCATGGCCTGGCGCAGCATGGCGGCGAATTCGGTCGACCTTGTTGCCAAGAACTAGCCAAGAGGCGCTTCCATCATCCGGCAGGGGGAAAGACTAGCCACAGAGCCAAGATCCTGTTAGGTTACATGTAACCGTGTAGGGAGCCAAGCTATGGCGACAACGAGCCGAAAGTCATCTCAGGAAAAGGTGAGTGCCTATCGTCGGCGTCTGAGGGCGCAAGGATTGAGGCCGATCCAAATCTGGGTGCCGGATGTGCGCGCGCCTCGTTTTAAAAAGCAAGCGCATCGTCAATCTCTGGCCGTCGCAACAAGCCCTCATGCGAATGAGGACCAGTCCTTCATTGATGAAGTGTCGGAATTGCGCCTGGACGAGGGTCCTGAATGAAGCGAGGCGATATTTGGACAGCTTCAGGGGGTCGCGACTACGCAGGCAAGCCCCGGCCAGTGGTTATCGTGCAAGACAATTGTTTCGACGCGACCGACTCGATCACTGTCTGCGCCTTCACCACCGATCAGACCGACGCACCGCTCATTCGATTGCTCATAAAGCCCGACGTGAACAATGGCCTTCATGTGGTGAGCCGCTTGATGGTGGACAAGCTGACGACAGTGCCTAAGTCCAAGCTCGGGAAACGTATCGGGCGGCTCGACGACCAAGACATTCTTCGGCTCAATCAGGCCATCCTCGTCTTTCTCGGACTGACCGTGTCGCCGCGCACGGAGCTAACGGCATGAGAATACCCTGCCGCATTTCACCGTCAGTGAAGCAGGAACCGATCATGCGCGTCGTGGCCCAGCAACCCTGTCTCAGTTTAGCGGGCGATCGCCCCAGGCCCGTCACCTCCGTCGCGCAATCGAGAGGGCTTGCACTCAAGGATGAGCAACGAATTCACGCTGGCACTCTGCGCCCTTCATCATCAGCGGAAGCAAGCAACCGGTAATGAGCGGTTGTCGTGGCAGGGGCGCTGAAGCATCAAGCCGGCCTTTCTGAGATTCTTGATTGCCACGCCAGCGACGACAGACCAGGCACATCCGAGAAGTCATCTGGGTTGAGGGTGACCAAGGTCGCGCGGTGCACCAGAGCTTGAGCCGCGATCATGCGATCGAGCAGCTTCCGCCGCGAGTAGCCAGCGCTTGCGACAATGGTCCCATGGGTCTTCGCCGCAATGTTGGAATGGCGCTCAGCATGGCGTCGAGCCGAGCCCTGCGAACAGGCGCGTGGGCCGGCTCCAGATAGACGCCGCCCTCCAGCTCCACGCGGGAGACAATCGACATGAGTACAGCGCCATGGAGTGCGGCCGCCTTTTGCGTGACCGTGGGATCGCCATCGCGCAAATGAATCGCGACATTGGTATCGAGTAGGAACGCCACCCGTCAGAGGCCTGTGCGTTCGGGAAGCTCTTCGTCGTCGCGCTCCTCAACGGAAGGCGGCACTGGCAACGCCTCCAAACGCGCGATCATCTCGGGGATGGAGGTCGCGGCCGGGTGAACGGTCAGGACATCTCCGGATCGAACAACGATGAGTTCAAGGTTCAGCCCATAGGCGATCTCCTTGGGCAGCCGGATGGCCTCGGAATTGCCGCTCCTAAACGTACGAGTCCTGGCTCGCAAAGCAAGTTGCAACGGAGGTCGTATGCCCCGAATACCAAAACCAAAAGTCCCATCCACAGGGACCGTCGCGCCGAAGCTGTCCGAGCAGCCTGAGGGGACCAAATACGATCATATGGCGGCGGCTGCGCTCGCCCTTTCAGCTCCAGGAAAACATTTAGTCCAAAAGTGGATGATAGAAGGACCTTTTGATCTTTACCAAAACATTCAACAACGAGATGCTCTTGACTCCATCCTAGCAATGCTTACGACCAGTCTCACCAGCACGAGCCTTGATTGTCTCGCCCAGGCAGCCAATCTTCCTCCAGGTCAGGCGAAGCTACGGGACCTCAATCTTCGACACGGTATCAAGGGAGCTGCTGCTGCCGAACTCGTCAAGGCGCTCGACAATCGGCGACGCGAAAAATCCGAAAAGGTCACGGTCGGTCAGGTCACCGTCGAGGCTGGCGGGCAAGCAATCGTTGGGAATGTCGAAGCCGCTTCACATGCCGGTGGTGGTTCGCCAACGAAGCCTTCAAAGACCGAATGATCGCTCGCTAAGTTATGCCGCAAATGT
>DATBMX010000363.1:0-4864 GCA_036554625.1 Aestuariivirgaceae bacterium | reverse complement strand
TGAAACCATCCATTGGCGATAAGGCTGCGCGTGTCGGTCGCCAGAAACAGCGCTATGCCGGTCAGCCAGATCAGCGCAATCACGCCATCGCCAATCCGCGCAATCGTCAGTCGCTGCAGTCCAAGCGCTTTGAAACGGTCGCCCTGCTCTTTCCGCGAAAGCCTCACATTGACGAGATTGGAAAAACTCATGCCTGTTCCCATCGCAATCAGCACGAGATGCAGCATCAGCAGGACTTGTCGCAAGCGCTTACCCCCTTAGAATTCCAGCACGCCTTGGCTCAGCTGCACGGCTTGGCCACCGACGCGCACGGCAGTAATCTTTCCCTGTCCCGTATCCGCCTCGACGATGATGCGGCTGGGACGACCCATCTCATAGCCCTGCTCTATCTCCCAGCGATGCGAGCCATCGGCCAACTTCTCGCATAGATGTATCTGGCCGGGCATGGTGGCTGCTGCGGACCCGGTGGCGGGGTCCTCTGGTATGCCCGCCGCGGGGGCGTAAAGGCGCGCCCTGTAGGAACCGTCGGAGCTTGCTCCCCCAGCCGCGTAAATATAGGCGCTGGATGTGCCGGCTTCCTGCAGCATGGCGCTCCAATGCGGTTCGCTGACTCTTGCCTTGGCGAGTGCATCTCTGCTGGCGACAGGCACCAGAAGATAAGGTATTCCAGCGTCGATGACCGAGGGCCTGTGAGCGCCGAACCCGATCGCCGTGGCGTCGAGCCCTAACCCCTTGGCAACAAGATGGTGAGCCGGCGCGTTGCTCATGATGCGCGGCAGAACGGGTGCGGTGAACATGGCGTGGGGAACGCTACCGATTCGTGACACCTTCACAAATACGAGTCCCGCCTTTTCCTCGAGAAGAATCTCGGTTTCGAAACTGCAGCCGGGCTTTTGCTTGAGCGATGCCAAGAGCACAGCACAGCCGATCGTCGGATGGCCTGCGAAGGGAAGCTCGCCGCGCGGCATGAAGATGCGGACCTTCGCAGTGTGCGCCTTTTCGTCCGGCGACTGCACGAAAATCGTTTCCGAAAGATTGAACTCCCTGGCGATCAATTGCATCTGGGTGTCCGAGAGATTGTCTGCCTCCAGCACGACTGCTAAACCATTGCCGGTGAAGGGCTCGCCGGTAAAGACATCGAGGGTGTAAAAACGCAGTTTCATCGCGGCAGCAGATAATCGATCAGCATGCGAGCATATTCAGGCATGCGGTGATGGCGCGCAAATGACTTGCGCCGAAAGATCACAACTTCATCAAGCTCAGGATCGTCGCTCATTTCCAGATGACCTATTATACGGTTGCGCAGATCGTCGGAAGCGCAATCGAAAACGAAAGTCGCGGCCAGCGCGATGCGCGGGCCCTCCTCGACGCAGATATAGCCTTGTTCACGGCGGCCATCTTGCGGAGTGAGGCCGGTCTCTTCGATAAGCTCTCGCGCGATGTTGGTCTCCACATGCAGGGCACCCCTGCTCACGTCTTCCTCGCCGAAGGACCCGCCGACCGGATAAACGAGACCGGAGGTCAAAGTGTGGGCCGCCATCCGCCCGAACAGGATATGGCCTTCCTGCGACTGTAGGACGCTCGATCCAAAGCAATTGCGCACGCCGATATCGGGATAGCCTTGTTCTCTCCAATAGAGAAAGCTTGCATAGCTGGCGGGCTGCACGGAGCCCTTAATCGCTGCGTTGCTCAGGCTCCAGTCGGTCAGCATGTAAATGCCGCCATTGTGCAGGGCGGGGTTCTCGGCCTGTGCCTTGCGCCAATATTTCTCGATGCGCGCGCGGTTGTCGCTCTCATAGCGCCAGCGTTGCGGATTGACGGTGAGCGAAACGGAAGTCAACCGCGCAATGCTCATGCGAGCCTTAGGGAGCTTTGGGGGCCCCATCGGCAATCTGCCGATGGAGAACGCCGGTAAGGCAACCCACGGCGCCCGCGGCCTTGGACAACTCCTGCGCCGGCGTTGTCAGGCACTCGACACCCAAGCCCTCATAGAGAGCCTGTGCCTGCGGACAGCCCGCCACCATCAGCACCTTTCGGGGGCCCAAGGCGACCAAGTTCAACGCACGTCCGCGCTGTGCTTCGAGCTCGTCGGGAACGAAGGCGACCCTGAAGCCCCGCTCCCGTAACGCAGCTACGCAGGCAAATGGCGTGCGCCGCGGCCAGCCAAGGGCGAGATCCTTGTCGAGAATGCGCAGCATGCCCATGAGGTGCATGGTGCCGTAAGGCAGATCGACGACCAGCGTGGCCACGCCCAAGTCCGCCAATGCGGCGGATAGCTGCCTCGCGCCTTCCTCATTGGTGCGCAGCCCCTTTCCGACAACCACCGTTCGCTCGTCGAGCCACATGGCGTCCGCCCCCTCGAAGGTGGCCGTCCCCGTCAGCGTCCGGAGAATAGGAATTCCCATTTGCGCGAGCTTCGTCGCGACAAGCCGCTCCTCGCCGGCCCGCTGCGTGGACGCGGGACGGGCGAGAATGACTCCCTCCCGGGTCATGAACATAAGATCGGCGCAAAACATCTGATTGGGGCGCAAAGGCTCGCTCGCATCGATGAAATGCACCTCGACGCCGGCAGATCGATAGGCCTCCGCCATCCTGTCATGCTCTTCCTGGGCCCGCCCCAGATCGAGCGGCGCCAATTGCAGTGCGGCGTTGTGGTGACTGGCAGGTAGAATTTCGGCGCCCGGTCGGTGCAGCAGAACCGATCTCAATTTCCGCCACTCGCTGTCCTGCCCGCAGGCGGCCCACAGCGATCCGAGCTCTTGCCGATGGCTTCTTTGCCGCGGTTGCCAGCCTTCTCCCCCATAAGCGGCAGCGCCAAAACTCTCCGATGATCCCATTTCCATGGAAATAAGGTTTTAAACGTTTTTCCGGTGGGGAGAAAGGCCGGGCAAAGACACGATCAACGGCAACGATGCCTAATTTCTTGCCTTGTCGACGAGCTTGTTCTTGGCAATCCACGGCATCATGTCGCGAAGCTTCTGTCCGACTGCCTCGATGGGATGGGAGTCGTTGACCCGGCGATATGCCTTGAATTTGGGCTGACCTGCCTTGACCTCGCGAATCCATTCGGAGGTGAAGGCGCCCGTTTGAATATCCCTGAGAACGCGCTTCATTTCCGCGCGCGTCGCTTCGGTGACGATGCGGGGACCCGTTACATACTCCCCGAACTCGGCGGTGTTGGAGATGGAGTAGTTCATATTGGCGATGCCGCCCTCGTAAATGAGGTCGACGATCAGCTTTACCTCGTGGAGGCACTCGAAATAGGCCATTTCCGGCGCATAGCCGGCCTCGACGAGCGTCTCATAGCCGGCACGGATGAGCTCGACCAGCCCGCCGCACAAGACGACCTGCTCGCCGAATAGATCCGTTTCGCATTCCTCCTTGAACGTCGTCTCGATGATGCCGGAGCGGCCACCGCCGATGGCCGATGCGTAGGACAAGGCAAGGTCGTGTGCATTGCCCGAGGCGTCCTGGTGCACGGCAATGAGGCAGGGAACGCCACCGCCCTTCTGGTATTCGCTGCGCACGGTGTGTCCCGGTCCCTTTGGCGCCACCATCAACACGTCTATTTCGGGCCGCGGCGTGATCAGGTTGAAGTGGACGTTCAAGCCGTGGGCGAAGGCGATCGCCGCGCCATCCCGCAAATGCGGGGCAATCTCTGCGCTCCAGATGTCCGCCTGCAGCTCGTCGGGTGTCGCCATCATCATGAGATCGGCCCATTTTGCCGCCTCGCCAACCGTCAACACTTTGAGACCGTCGGATTCCGCCTTCTTGGCCGAGGCGGAAGCCTTGCGCAGCGCAACGACCAGATCCTTGGCGCCCGAGTCGTGGAGGTTGAGGGCATGGGCCCGCCCCTGGCTGCCGTAGCCGACGATGCAAAGCTTCTTTCCCTTGACCAGGTTAACGTCCGCATCCCGGTCATAATAAACGCGCATGAGTTCGAATCCCTTGGAAGACTAGCCCGCCTGAAAACGGCGCGGAGAATAGCTCCCATGCCCCAAAACACAAGCTCTAACGGCTTTTGGAGCGCGCCCGTCACATATGCGCGCCAAGCAGGCGGAGATTGAGCCTATTTCACCGGGTCATTGCAGGCGGCGCGGAACATGCGGACTGTTTCCGCCATGCCATGGACGAGCGCATCCGCGGTGATGGCATGGCCGATCGAGACCTCTTCGAGACAAGGAATGGCGGCAGTCAGCTCGGGCAGATTTTCCCGGGTCAGGTCATGACCTGCATTCACGCCAAGGCCAGCCTTGCGAGCAGCAGCAGCCGCCACCGTCAGCCTGTTGAGCTCGCTCGTTCTTCCTGCCGAAGTTAGTCCTGCGCCGAACGGGCCGGTGTAAAGCTCAACTCGGTCTGCCCCGACGGCGCGAGCAAGCGGTGGAACCGATTCATCCGCATCAATAAACAGCGAGACGCGCATGCCGATTCGACGAAGACGGCCGACCGACTCTTTCAAGAGCTCGTGGTTTTCCTCAATCGCCCAGCCATGATCGGAGGTCACCTGTCGAGGGTCGTCAGGCACGAGAGTGACTTGATGTGGTCTGACAGTTTCGACAAGCCTCAAGAATTCCCCTGAAGGGTACCCTTCGATGTTGAACTCCTTGTCGGAAAAACCCTTCAGAAGATGAGCAATTTCATGCACGTCGGTCTTGCGGATATGCCGCTCGTCCGGGCGCGGATGAATAGTTATGCCATGGGCGCCGGCATCGAGAGCGATGCGTGCCAAGCCCACAACTGACGGCCATGGCAGGTTGCGGCGATTGCGGAGAAGCGCCACGGCGTTCACGTTCACGGACAATTTCGCCGTCATGACTCCTCGCGAAGCAAAAGAACATTAATCCCTATGGCGACTGCCGCAAAT
>DATBMX010000361.1:0-2803 GCA_036554625.1 Aestuariivirgaceae bacterium | reverse complement strand
TCATTTGGCTCAATGGCGAGTTCGTGCCTTGGAAGGACGCCAAGGTGCATGTGCTCACCCACGCCCTCCACTATGCGAGCGCCGTATTCGAGGGCGAACGCGCCTATGGCGGGCAAATCTTCAAACTCAGGGAACATACGGAGCGGCTGTTCATGTCAGCGGAAATGCTCGACATGAAGATCCCCTTTACAGTGGCCGAAATCGACGACGCCTGCCGGGCGACCTTGAAAAGGCAGGGGTTCAGCGACGCCTATGTGCGCCCCATCGCATGGCGCGGTTCCGAGATGATGGGCGTGTCGGCGCAGGCGGCAAGGATCAATGCTGCCATCGCGGTATGGGAATGGCCGGCCTATTTCGATCCAGCGCAGGTGATGAAGGGCATCAGGCTCGACATGGCCGAGTGGCGGCGGCCCGATCCCAAAACGGCCCCGGCGAAAGCCAAGGCCGTGGGTCTCTATATGATCTGCACCCTGTCGAAACATGCCGCGGAGCGCAAAGGCTACGCCGATGCGCTGATGCTCGATTGGCGGGGACAGGTGGCGGAGTGCACGGGCGCAAACGTGTTCTTCGTGAAGGATGGCGAGTTGCACACACCGACGCCCGATTGCTTCCTCGATGGCATCACGCGCCGGACGGTTATCGCCTTGGCGCAGCAGCGGCAGATCAAAATCATCGAGCGCGCCATCATGCCGGAAGAAATGGCCGGCTTCGAACAATGCTTCATCGTTGGCACGGCGGCGGAAGTGACGCCGGTTTCCGAGATCGGTCCCTACCGCTTCGAGGTGGGCGAGATCACCAAGGCCCTGCGCAACGACTATTTGGCCGAAGTGCTTCCGAAGAAGGCTGCGGCGTAGGGCCCCAAAAAGACAGATGACCGGGTCTGCGCCCGGCCATGACGACACTTGTAGGCCGTCATGCGCGGACGTGATCCGCGCATTTTTCTTTACCCTCCAGTTACCGGCGGGAAGAAGGCGACCTCCCTGGCTCCAGCGAGCGTCGCATCGAGCGGCACGAGGCTTTGATCAACCGCCGCGCGAATGACGCGCAGATCGGCAAAGGCATTGCCATAGTTCTCATCGCGGGTTTTTAGCCACTCGATGAGGTCGGCGACGGTGGCGACATGGCCAGGCGGATCGACCGTCTCCTCGCCAAGGCCTATACGTTGACGGACCCAGGCGAAGTACAAGATCTTCATCGCTGCTTTTCGTCGACCACGTGGCTAAGTCCGGCACGAAAATAGTCATAGCCCGTGTAAAGGGTCAAAGCCGCCGCCAGCCAAAGACCTGACAGGCCGATTATGGTTGTATAGGCAAAGAGCTTGTCGCCTGCTGGACCGGCAATGAGAAACGCAATCGCGACGAGCTGGATGCCTGTCTTTTTCTTGGCGAGCTGGGTGACCGGG
The DNA here is from genome assembly GCA_036554625.1 of Aestuariivirgaceae bacterium. GTDB lineage: Bacteria > Pseudomonadota > Alphaproteobacteria > Rhizobiales > Aestuariivirgaceae > DATBLQ01. The sequence goes on along the minus strand of DATBMX010000361.1, from coordinate 1,401 downwards.
ACGGAGACCTGGAGCTCGGCCAGATATTCACGCAGGCCGGAAACAAGCACCTCGCGGCAAATGATAATCACCCCGGCCCAGGTGTGAATGCCGTAAATCGTGTTGTCGCCGGCAAGCGCCAGCAAAGTGGCTGCGACCAAGAGCTTGTCGGCGATGGGATCGAGCATTCGACCCAAGGAGGATTGCTGCTTCCAACGGCGGGCCAAATAACCGTCAAGAATGTCCGTCAAAGCGGCGACGACGAAAACGAGCAACGCCAGCCAGCGCGCATTGTCGCCACGCCAGAGAATGCAGCCCGTGACAACCGGAACGGCCAGGATGCGGCCGTAAGTGAGCAGATTGGGCAAGCTCAGGACCATTGCCGGGCCAGTGAAGGGCGATGTGTCTTCTCGTGTTGCCACACCTATTTTCCTCCCTCATGGAAGAAATCGTAGATCGTCTGAGCGAGTTGGCGGCTTACCCCTTCAACCTTCTCCAGGTCCGCCACACTCGCCCGCGCTACTGCTTTTGCCGAACCGAAGGCCAGAAGCAAAGCTTTTTTGCGCCTGCCGCCGATTCCTGGAATCTCATCGAGAGGGTTGATACCAATGGCCTTCGACCGCCTGGCTCGATGGCCGCCTATGGCGAAGCGGTGGGCCTCGTCTCTAAGCCTTTGCACATAGTAAAGAACCGGGTCCTTGGAATCGAGCATGAAGGGGGGTTTCCCCGGAATATAGAAATGCTCACGGCCGGCGTCGCGGTCTTCGCCTTTGGCAATGCCTATCAGGGGCAAGCCGTGGATTCCGAGGTCGGCGAGCACGGCGAGAGCGGATGACACCTGGCCCTGTCCGCCGTCGATCAAAATGAGATCGGGACGCAAGGGAATCTCATCGCCGCGCGGGGCTCCCTCAGCTTCCTCCTTGAGAAGCCGCGTGTAGCGCCTGGTCAACATTTCGCGCATCATGCCGAAATCATCGCCTTCGGCGCCGGCTGGGCTGCGCATGTTGAATTTGCGGTATTGAGATTTGATGAAGCCTTCCGACCCGGCGACGATCATGGCGCCAACGGGCTCAGAACCCTGAATGTGAGAATTGTCGAAAACCTCGATGCGCCGCGGGGGCGCGTCAAGGGCAAAGGCAAGGCTCAGACCCTGAAGAAGCTTTCTCTGCGATTGGGATTCGGCCATCCTGCGGCCCAAAGCCTCGCGCGCGTTTTTCAGCGCGTGATCGATGAGCATGCGCTTCTCGCCGCGCTGGGGCGCGAGGATCTCGATCCTGTGACCGGCGCGGGTGCAAAAGGCTTCCGCCAGCAACGCTTGTTCTTCCAGTGCATGGGAGAGGAGTATGAGCTTGGGGAGGGGCTTGTCGTCATAGAATTGCGCCAGAAAAGAGGCGAGGATCTCGGCCTCGCCGAGGCTACGGT
>DATBMX010000317.1:0-6382 GCA_036554625.1 Aestuariivirgaceae bacterium | reverse complement strand
CTACGAAGGCGGCGAGGAGCAACTTTGGCGGATCGAGCCAAAGCAGCCTCCCAGGCTCTTCAGCGTCGGCGATGGTTGGAAGCCCTTGCGCATTTGGGGAATGGGCATTGCCAGCTATGATCTCAATTCCGATGGTTTCCCGGAATACTTCCTCACCAGCATGGCCGACAACAAACTACAAAGCCTCAGGCCCGTCCCCGAGGGAAATCGACCGCAGCCCAGCTATGCCGATATCGCGTTCGCCAAGGGCGTCACGGCGCACCGTCCCTATGTAGGCGGCGACGTACGGCCGAGTACGGCGTGGCACACGCAGTTCGAAGACGTAAACAACGACGGGTTGATCGATCTGTTCATCGCCAAGGGCAATGTGGCGGAGATGCCGGATTTTGCCACCAATGACCCAAACAATCTGCTGTTGCAGTTTGAAGACGGCAGATTTCGCGAAACCGGCGAGGCGGCAGGCATTGTCGATTTTGCGCGCTCGAGGGGCGCAGCTCTGACTGACTTCAATTTGGATGGTCTTCTGGACCTTGTAGTGGTGAATCGTTGGGACAAGGCGAGGCTGTGGCGGAACGTGACCCGCGCACCGAACAGTTGGTTGGGGATCAAATTGCAGCAACCGGACTTCAATCGTGACGCGATCGGCGCTTGGCTAGAGGTGCGTTGCGGAACGAAGATCATGCGGCGCGAGATTGCCGTAGGCGGTGGCCATGCCAGCGGGCAGAACGGCTGGTGGCATTTCGGCCTTGGCAATTCGCCGGACGCAGAAGTGCGGGTCGTCTGGCCAGACGGAACTGCCGGTGGTTGGCATAGGGTAGACAGCAACAGCTTCTATATCGTTCGCCCAGGTGAATTGCCCAGAGCATATAGGCCAGGGCCAGTTGCGGCCGACCAGGTTCCGGAATAACGCCTATGGAGGTTTTCGTACTTGCCTGTTTGATTGCGACAGCACCTGAAACACTTGATCAACAGAAGTTTGCCGCGAAATGCGACCGGGCCTATTCGGCGCAAACTGCTTGCTTGGAGCAAGCAGCAAAGCTGAAGCGCGCCTTCAATTATGCGGAGAATAGGCGCAGTGAGGGTACACTCGCCGGCTGCATTAGAAAGCCCGCACCGGATTTACAACCCCATGAGCAATAAGAAACAGAAAACATAGCACTGGACCTTCGATGCGCCTCTACAATGGACCGACATCGCCATTCGGGCGAAAAGTAGCTGTGTTGTATCGCGAGCTCGACTTGGAGGTGGAAGAAGTCGAGATTGATGTCTATGCAGCCGAATTCCTCGATTCCCTCAATCCCTTGAGGCAAATACCCACTCTGGAACTTACGGGCGGACGCGCCATCTTCGACAGCCTTGTGATCTCGCTCTACCTTATCGATGTGGCGGGCCGGCCGGACCTTCTGCCCGAGGAAAACAAGTTCGAAGTGCTAACCACCTGTGCGCTGTGCGACGGCCTTATGGAAGCCGTTCTTCAACGGCGGATGGAGAGTCTAAGACCGGAAGGGGAGCGGTCGACCAGCGTGAGAGAGAAGCTGGAGCAACGCATTGGCCGCACCGTTGGCTCTCTTGCAGCATCGCTCGAGCGGTTCAGCGGGGCGCAGCTGCGGCTGGACCGGATCGCGGCGGCCTGCGCCCTTGAGTATACAAGCTTCCGCTTCGCGGCGGATTGGGTGGAGCAACACCCATCACTTGCCGCTTGGTGTTTGGCCTTCGCCGACCGGCCTAGCTTCGAAGCCACGAAGCCCAGGAGCTGAAGCGGGTGGCCTGACCCCCAAATCCCAATTTACAAACAACATTATTGGTGTGAAAGAATAATATCAGTACGCTCGCAAGTATTAGCGGGTGTGTAATACTGTGGGTTCAAAGCGAAGAACTTGGGAGGATTAACATGAAACCCGTTAGTTTTGGTTTCAGGAGCGTGGCGTTTCTCGCCCTGATCGTTTTTCCGCTTGCTTCGGGTGCTGCGCAAGACAAGCCTTGGTTTCCGTTTCCGGTCGAGGTGTGGGACCCGCCGTTCAACATGGACAGCCCACGCAAGAACCAGGACTATACGCCTGTGGAGAAAGCCTCGCAGCCGTGGAACATCTGCGTCTCCTTTCCGCATATGAAGGATGCTTATTGGATCGCCGTGGATTATGGCGTAGCCGAGGAGGCAAAGCGCCAAGGGGTAAAAATGACGCTGCTTGAAGCGGGCGGCTACACGAATCTGAACAAGCAAATCTCGCAGATCGAAGATTGCGTCGCGAATGGCGCACAAGCGGTGATCATCGGCGCCATCTCCTTTGATGGGCTCAACAATCTTGTAAAGGAAATCCGTGGCAAGAACATTCCGGTGATCGACGTCATCAACGGCATGTCCTCACCCGATCTTTCGGCCAAGTCGCTCGTGTCTTTCGGCGAGATGGGATTCAAGGCGGGTGAATACATTGCCAAGCAGCATCCAAAAGGTTCGGGCAAGGTCAAAGTCGCGTGGTTCCCCGGGCCGCCGGGGGCTGGTTGGGTGGAAGCCGGCAACAAGGGCTTCCTTGATGCGGTAAAGGACACCGACATCGAAGTTGTCGACACGAAATATGGCGATACGGGTAAGGAGATCCAGCTGAAGCTCGTCGAGGATGTCATGGAGACACATCCCGACATCAATTATATCGTCGGAACATCGCCGACAACCGAAGCCGCCGTCCAGCTCCTGCGCGACAGGGGGCTTCAGGACAAGGTGAAGGTCGTCGCCTATTATTTCACCCCCGGCGTGTATGAGAACATCAAGAAGGGCACAGTGGTAGCCGCACCAACAGACTCGGCCGTCATTCAAGGGCGGGTTGCGATCGACCAGGCGGTCCGCCTCCTCGAGGGCAAGGATCATCTGAAGCATGTGGGACCGGCGCTCTATGTCATCGACAAGAGCAACGTTGAGACATTCGATTATCCATCATCGCTTGCTCCTGCCGACTACAAGCCCGTGTTCAAGGTGGACTGAACCTTTCAAGGGTTCGGTTCTGTGACCTCCATGCTTGAGCAAGCTTCCCCGGCTCCGGACATTTCGCGTGCCGGAGCTGGGGAAATTCTGTCGCTACAAGGCGTTTCGAAGCGGTTCCCCGGCGTCGAGGCTCTGGTGGACGTCGATTTCGATCTGCGCCGCGGCGAAGTGCATGTGCTCTTCGGCGAAAATGGCGCCGGAAAATCGACACTTATCTCCCTTGTATCGGGCGTCGAGAGTCCAACCTCAGGCAAGATAATTTTCAATGCCAGGGAGGTGAACTTCCGCTCCGTTTACGAAGCACGCAAGCATGGCATCAGTGCCGTGTTTCAGGAATTCTCGCTCGTGCCCCAGCTGACGGCGGAAGAAAATCTGTTCTTGGGGGAAGAAATTACAAGCGGCCTGTTTCTCGACAAGACGGAGATTCATCGACGCGCGCTCGAAATCCTGAAGAGACTCAATTTCCCCATCGATCCCGAGCGGCGCGTAGCCTATCTGTCCCGGGCCGAACAGCAAATGGTGGAGATCGCCAAGGCGTTCAGATCCGAGCCATCGGTGCTCATCTTCGATGAACCGACAGCTTCCCTTACCGAGCGGGAGACGGAACGTCTCTTCGCTCTGATTGAGCAGGCAAAGAAGCAAGGCATTGGAATCATCTACATCACACACCGTATGGGCGAAGTTCGTCGGATCGGCGATCGCATCACCGTCCTGCGCGATGGGCGGCGGATCGCCACCATCGATGCCAAGGTAACCAGCGAGGACAAGCTTATCGAGTTGATGACCGGGCGGCGCATAACCCAAGTATTCCCCAAGATTGCGTTCAACCCAGGTGAAGTGCTGCTGAAGGCGGAGCATCTTACTCTTTCATCGGGAACAGTGCGCGATGCCTCGTTCGAGGTAAGGAGCGGCGAAATCGTAGGTATTGCGGGGCTCATCGGTTCTGGCAAATCGGATCTGGCGCGAGCTTGTTTCGGACTGGAAAGAATTGCTTCTGGCGCCATCACCTTTGAAAAAGAGAATATCACCGGCAAAAATGTGCGTGTGATCTTGCGGAGAGGCGTCTTTTATCTGCCGGCCGACAGGCGCGCGGAGGGACTTCTTCTGATGCGAGGAGCAAGAGAGAACATTGCGCTTGCATCGCTGAGATCGCCCGAGTTCTGCAACGGGATCTTCCTTAAGCGACGGGATGAGCGCGAACGGACGCGTGAACTCGCGCAAAAGGTCGAACTGCGCCCGCTCAATCTTGAACGCGACCTGGAGCACTTCTCCGGTGGGAATCAGCAGAAAGTAATGATCGCAAAGGCGCTCAGCCGAGAGGTGAAGCTCTTCATTTTCGATGAACCGACGGTCGGCGTTGATGTCGGAACGCGGGTTGCCATTTATGGCTTTATTCGGGCTCTGTGCGAGGCAGGTGCCGGGATACTGCTTGTCTCGTCGGATTTGCCGGAGATTCTCCACCTAACCAACCGGACGTATGTGATGTATCGCGGTGAGATGCGCGCGGAACTGAAAGGTGCGGCGATTACGCAGGACCAGGTATTGAGACATTTCTTCGAGCGAGCAGCGGCCTGATGAGTACGAGCGTCGAGCCGCTGAGGGAACAGGAGAGGCGGAGCGCCTCAGGATGGGTGAAGCTTGCCTTCGTCAGGCTGGGAGTTCTGCCTTTCTTGCTCATTCTGGCGATCGTGGTCTTTACGCTGCTTTCCGGCAATTTTCTTTCTGTCAACAACCTTCTGAACGTGGCGCGACAATCGACTTATCTGACGATGGTCGCGATGGGGCAGATGCTCGCCTTGCTCACTGGAGGTTTTGACCTTTCCGTCGGTACGATACTGGCGGTGACGTCTGTCGTGGGCGCGCTTGCCATGTCTACCGTCTTCGCCGCTTACCCTGATCTCTCCTGGCTTGCCATCTTGGCAGGCGTTCTCGCCGGTTTTGGCGCAGGGCTCATGATCGGCATTATCAATGGAACAGGCGTTGCGGTGTTCAACGTGTCGCCTTTCATGATGACGCTCGGCCTCGCCTCCGTCGGATTCGGCATTGCCCTATACCTTACGGGTGGCGTACCGGTTTACGGCATTCCTCCGCAGTTCGGCGCAGTATTTGGTTTTGGACGGCTATTCGGCATTCCAGCCCCGATCTACATAACCGTTGTCTTCGCCGTCATCATGTATGTGGTACTGAACTGGACGCGCTTTGGGCGCTATATCTACGACGTCGGCGGGAATCTCAAGGCATCGCGGCTGTCCGGCATCAATACGCGCGGTACGCTGTTCCTCGCCTATGTCCTTTGTGCTGCGCTTACCTCGATTGCGGGACTTATGCTGACTGCGCGGCTCGAGACAGGGGAAGCCAATATAGGCTCGTCCATGCCGCTCGAATCAATTGCCGCCTGCGTTATTGGCGGAGTGAGCCTGAGGGGTGGCGTCGGCAGGCTTAGCAGCGTGGTTCTTGGCGCAATTTTCATTGGCCTTGTGCAGAATGGAATGAACCTCGCCCGTATCGACAGCTATCTGCAAACCGTCGTCATAGGCGTGCTGCTCATTCTGGCCGTCGTTGCAGATCAATTCCGGTTGAAGCTCATTGCGGAGCTTCGCGATTGAGAGAGGGAGGATAATGACAATCATCAACTGCGACATGGGAGAAGCCTTCGGCCTCTACCGAATGGGAGATGATGAAAACATCATGCCGTTGATCACGGTTGCAAATGTGGCTTGCGGCTTTCATGCGTCCGATTTCAACCATATGCGCAAAACTGTGAAGCTCGCCAAGCGACATGGCGTCAAGGTGGGGGCACATCCCTCGCTGCCCGATCTCCAGGGCTTCGGCCGCCGGGAAATGCGCATTGGGCGGGAGGAGCTTGCCAATTGCATCATCTATCAGGTGGGGGCGCTCAAGGGCTTTCTGGCAGCCGAGGGAGTGGAGCTCAACCACATCAAGCCGCATGGTGCGCTCTACGGAATGGCGGCACGAATTGAGGAAGCGGCGCAAGCGGTGGCTGACGTAGCAGATGTTTTCAGGGTGCCGCTCATGGGGATGATCAATACCAATCACGAGAAGATTTACCAATCGCGCGGACACAGTTTCATCGCCGAGTTCTACACCGATCTCGACTATAGCGATGACGGCGGTCTGATCATCACGCGCGAACATGACGCGGTGGATCCAGGCGTCGCGGCAGAGCGGGCCCTCCGTGCCATTAGAGAAGGCAAGGTGCGGTCGGTCGGGGGCAAGGATGTTGCGGTGCGGGCCGATGCGATATGCGTCCATTCCGACACGCCTAACGCGGTGGCAATCGCCCGCGCGGTGCGCGAGGCGGTTAGGCCCTATCTCAAAGCTGCCTAGCGGACAAGTGAGGGGAGAGACATGGCAGTAAGGAGTCTGTTGTCGCCGCTTCCGGGA
>DATBMX010000295.1:0-5916 GCA_036554625.1 Aestuariivirgaceae bacterium | reverse complement strand
TTCGACTCCCCGCCGATGACGGGATCGCACAGATAGATCATTCGAGGGTTCGCCGCCTTGAGTTTCCTTATGGCGCGTGCAAGCCCATGGATCTGATCATTGGCGGCGAAATAACCAGTCAGAACGCCCGACAGACCGTCGAGAACGCCAAGGGCTTGAAGAGAGTCGATCATGGCGGCGAGGTCGGCAGCCGGAACGCGCAGGCCCGCCGGCTTGCCGTGGCCCGGGTGATGCGAGAGGACGATGGTGGGCACAGCGAAGACGGTGAGCCCCAAGGCCTCCATGGCGGGAACGGCCGCCGAATTGCCGACGGGGCCGAACGCCACCTGCGAGGAGACGGACAGCAGGGTTCTCGCCATGTCAGATGATGTTGGTCTCGCCATAGCGCTCGGCGCGCATGATGCGCTCGAAGCCCAGGCGATGAAGATCGATGGTGTAATAGTCGCCGCGGATGATGAGCTCGGCGATGGCGTTGCCGACGGCCGGCGCCTGCTGCATGCCGTGACCGGAAAAGCCGTTGGCGAAATAGAAATTGGCGATGTCCGGGTGGCGGCCGATGATGCCGTTTTCGTCCTGGGCGTTGTAGTCATAGTGACCGACCCAGGCGTTGACGACCTTCAGGGTCTCAAAGACCGGAATGCGCGCGGCGAGCAAGGGCCAGATGCGCTCCTCGAACCAGGCATGATCGACGTCCCAGCTCAGATCGGCAGGTTCCTCTTCGGCCGAGGGGGAAAGGCCGGAAAGGAAGGTGCGGCCCTCGGGGCGGAGATAGAAGCCGCTTGAATCAACGAAGAGAGGTCCGCGGCGCAGAGACTCGTCCGCCGCCGGGCAGTCGAGCACATAAACATAACGCTTGCGCGGGCCGACGGGCAGATCGATGCCGGCCATGGCCGCCAAGACGCCGGCACAGGCGCCGGCGGCATTGACGAGCGCGCCGACACGCATGCGCTCGCCGCTCTTGAGGGCGACCTCCGATATGGCGCCGGCGCTCATATCGATGCCGATCACCTCGTCCTTGACAAGTTCAGCGCCCCTGGCGAGGGCGGCCTTGCGCAAAAGGCTCATGAGGGTCTCGGGATCGAGCCAGCCCTCGCCCGAACGGCTGAAGGCGCCGGCAGCAATGCCCTGCGTATCGAGCCAGGGGAATTCGCCCTTGAGTTCTTCGGGGGAGAGGAGGACCACATCGGCGGCGAGGCGGCGCTGTGTTGCGACATTGGCCTTGAGCACCCCGAAGCCCCGGTCGGAAGCGAGCAGCAGATAGCCCTGTTCGCGGAAACCAACATCGGCGGCGGGCCCGAATTCCTGCTTGAGCCGCCTGATGAAGGCGAGGCCGAACTGCGACAGGGCTATGTTCTCGGGACAGGAAAATTGCTGGCGCAGGCCGCCCACCGCGCGCGCCGTGCAGGAGTAGGCATAGGTCGTGTCCTTCTCGATGATCGCGACCTTGCCGGCAAAGCCCTGCTTGAGCAGGTGATAGGCGGTGGAGCTGCCAACCACGCCTGCGCCGACGATCGCCACGTCGAAGGACTTCATGAATCCCTTGCCCAATTTCTCTCCGCGCTCAATGTGCCGGATCGCGAGGCCCGCAACAAGCTGCGGGCGGCGAGGACGGGGCGCTTGGCAGACATGCATGGCTCCGTTAGCTTCGCCCGACAGCAGGCGGAGGTTCATGAGCAAGGCGCGGGCGGGCAATTTCTTCGAGGATTTCAGCGCGGGAGAGGTGATCCTGCACGGGCTGCCGCGAACGCTCACATCGAGCGACCAGACGCTCTATACCGCCCTCTACGGCAGCCGCTTCACGCTGCAGCAGTCGGAGGATTTCGCGCAGAGGGTCGGCTATCCCAAAGCGCCGCTCGACGATCTTCTCGTCTTCCACATGGTGTTCGGCAAGACGGTCAATGACATCTCGCTGAACGCCATCGCCAATCTCGGCTATGCCGACTGCCACTTTCTGCGTCCCGTCTATGCAGGCGACACGCTCATCGCCGAAAGCAGGATCATCGGGCTCAAGGAAAACTCCAGCGGCAAGAGCGGCACCGTTCATGTGCGCTCAAAGGGCATCAACCAGAAAGGCGAGACGGTGCTCGAATTCGTGCGCTGGGTCATGGTGCGCAAGCGCGAGGAACGGGCATCCTGTCAAAGCGTGGAACCGCCGAGGTTGCCCGAGGCGGTCGATGCGGAGAGCCTCGGCGGGGCATGTCCGCCGCTCGCGATCGCGGCATGGAACTGGACTGAGGCTGGAGCCACGCATCGTCTCGGCGACTATCATGCCGGCGAACGAATCGACCATATCGACGGGATGACGGTCGAAGAGGCCGAGCACATGATGGCGGCACGGCTCTATCACAACAATGCGCGGGTGCATTTCAACGCATGGCAGGAGCGTGCGGGCCGCTTCGGCAAGCGCATCGTCTATGGCGGACATGCGATGAGCATGGCGCGGGCGCTCACGCACAACGGCCTTGCCAATGCGTTTCATGTCGCGGCGATCAACGGCGGCCGCCATGTGGCGCCGCTGTTCGCCGGAGATACGGTGTTCGCCTGGTCCGAGATCTTGGAAACGCGCGAACTGCCGGGACGAAGCGACGTCGGCGGGCTGCGAATCCTCACACGCGCGACGCGCGATCAGCCGGCGGGAGAGTTTCCGAGGCTGGCGGCCAAGGAGAACGTGCCGGGCGTCATCCTCGAACTAGACTACTGGGCGCTGATGCCGATCTGAAATCTTGACCCAGCGATTTGCGTTGCGAATGTCATGAGGCTAGAAAGCGGCAAGCAGAGAGCAAGCCCCCCATGCCCGAGCATTTCCAAAGGCCGCTGTCGCCGCATCTCCAAATCTTCAGGCCGATGTTCACCATGATGATGTCGATCGTGCATCGGATCACGGGCGCAGCTCTCTATTTCGGCAGCGTCCTCTTCGTGTGGTGGCTGACGGCGGCGTCGATGGGAGTCGATTATTTCAGCTTCGTGCAGGGCATCTTCGCCTCCTGGCCGGGACAGATCGTGCTCTTCGGCCTCACCTGGGCGCTGTTGCACCATTTCCTCGGCGGCATCCGCCATCTCGTCTGGGATACGGGCCACGGCTTCGAACTGGCGACGGTGGAAATCGTGGCGCGCCTCACGCTCGCGGGCTCGATCTTGCTGACGGTGGCGATATGGGTGATCGCCTATGCGACGAAAGGGTGAGGCCGCCATGCGCTATCGATCATCTCTTGCAAGGGTGAGGGGCCTTGGGGCGGCAAAGTCGGGAACGGAGCGCTGGTGGCAGGAACGGGTGTCCTCGGCCCTGAGCATTCCCGCGACCTTGTTTCTCATTTGGCTCGGCATTCGCATGCCGGGGCTGTCGCACAGCGAAGTGACCCAGATCCTCGGGCATCCCACCGTCGCGATCGGCCTCATCCTCGCTCTCAGCACATTGTTCTGGCACATGATGCTCGGCATGCAGGTGATCATCGAAGACTATGTGCACGGCGCAAGCCGCCTTCCGCTTCTCATCGCCAATCACCTCTTCGTCGCGGCGTTCTGGTCGGCGGGCGCCTACGCCGTTCTGAGATTGAGCATCGGAGGGCAATGAATGGCGGAGGACGGCACCGGGTTGAGCCTATCCGTCCCCAAGGCGGCAGCCATCGGCGGACGCGCCTACACAATCGCCGACCATGCCTATGACGTGGTGGTGGTGGGGGCAGGAGGCGCTGGGCTCAGGGCGGCGCTCGGTGCCGCGCAGGCGGGCTTGCGAACGGCGTGCATCACCAAGGTTTTTCCCACGCGCTCGCATACGGTGGCAGCACAGGGCGGCATCGCGGCAGCGCTCGGCAATATGGGACCGGATGACTGGCGCTGGCACATGTATGACACGGTCAAGGGCTCGGACTGGCTGGGCGATCAGGACGCCATCGAATATCTCTGCCGCAACTCGCCGCAAGCCGTCTATGAGCTCGAACATTTCGGCCTGCCCTTCTCGCGCACGGAGGAGGGGCTAATCTATCAGCGGCCGTTCGGCGGCATGACGACGAAATTCGGCGAAGGCCCGCCGGCGCAACGGACCTGCGCCGCAGCCGACCGCACCGGCCACGCCATGCTGCACACGCTCTATGGCCAGTCGCTCAGACATTCCACCGAGTTCTTCATCGAGTATTTCGCGCTCGACCTCCTCATGGACAACGGCGCCTGCCGCGGCGTGATTGCGCTATCGCTCGAGGACGGGAGCATTCACCGTTTCTCGGCGCACAAGACCATCCTGGCGACGGGCGGCTACGGCAGAGCCTATTTCACCTGCACATCGGCGCATATCTGCACGGGCGACGGGAATGCCATGGTGCTGCGCGCCGGCCTGCCCCTGCAGGACATGGAGTTCGTGCAGTTTCATCCATCCGGCATCTATGGCGTCGGCATCCTCATCACCGAAGGCTCGCGCGGCGAAGGCGGCTATCTGACCAATTCGGAGGGCGAGCGGTTCATGGAGCGCTATGCGCCGCACGCGAAAGATCTTGCCTCTCGGGACGTGGTGTCGCGAGCGATGACGATCGAGATCCGCGAAGGCCGCGGCGTGGGACCGGAGAGGGACCATATCCAACTTCATCTCGAGCATCTCGACCCGAAGGTCATCCACGAGAGGCTGCCCGGCATATGGGAGAGCGCCAAAGTGTTCGCGGGCGTCGATCTGACGCGGGAGCCGGTGCCCGTGCTGCCCACGGTTCATTACAACATGGGAGGAATTCCCACCAATTATCACGGCGAGGTTCTGGCCGGTGACGCCCAGGATCCGGAAAAGACTGTGCCGGGACTCCTGGCAATCGGCGAGGCGGCCTGCGTGTCGGTGCATGGCGCCAACCGGCTCGGTTCGAACTCCTTGAGCGATCTCGTCGTCTTCGGCAGGGCGGCGGCGCTGCGCTGCGCGGAGACGATCGAAGCGAATTCGCCGCATGCCGATTTGCCGGCGCGATCAGGCGAGGCCGCGATCGAGCGACTCGATCGCTTTCGCTTTGCCGATGGCGCAAGCCCGACAGCGGAACTCCGGCTCAGGATGCAAAAGACCATGCAGACCAATTGCGCGGTGTTCCGCACCGGAGCGGTGCTGGAAGAAGGCTCGCGGCAGATCAGGCAGATCTGGCATGGCAGCGACGACATAAGGGTGAGCGATCGCTCGCTCATCTGGAATTCCGATCTCATCGAGACGCTCGAATTCGACAATCTCATCGCCCAGGCGGCGGTGACAGTCGATGGGGCGCTGGCGCGAAAGGAAACGCGCGGGGCACATGCGCGCGAGGATTTCACCGAACGCGACGATGAGAACTGGATGAGGCACACGCTGGCCTGGGCCGATTGCAACAAGCGCAGCGTACGTCTGGGCACGCGGCCGGTGCATGATTTCACGCTGTCCAACGAGATCGACTACATTCCGCCTATGGCGCGGAAATATTGAGGCCGCTCCATGGTTCAGCTGACACTGCCGAAAAATTCGAAGATCGTCGAAGGCAAGAGCTGGCCCCAGCCGAAAACGGCATCGGCGCTCAAGGCGTTCAGAATCTACCGCTGGGATCCGGAAGAGGGCGGCAATCCCAGGATCGATACGTTCCACGTGGATACGGCGGCTTGCGGGCCCATGGTTCTCGACGCTCTGATCAAGATCAAGAACGAACAGGATGCCGGCTTGGCATTCCGCCGTTCGTGCCGGGAAGGAATCTGCGGCTCATGCGCCATGAACATCGACGGCACCAATGCGCTCGCCTGCCTGCAGCCGATTGCGGATGTGAAGGGAACCGTGAAGATCTATCCGCTGCCGCACATGCGAGTCGTCAAGGACCTCGTGCCCGACCTGTCGACCTTCTATGCGCAGCTGACGCTCATCGAGCCGTGGCTTCAGACCGACAGTCCGGCGCCCGACAGGGAATGGCGGCAGTCTCCGCAAGACCGGCACCG
>DATBMX010000284.1:0-3444 GCA_036554625.1 Aestuariivirgaceae bacterium | reverse complement strand
GGCGACGCGCCTGTCATAGGCGTCGGCGACGCTTTCGCCATTCAGGTGAACCACCCCTCCTCCGCCGCTAGGCTGTGTAGCCGCTTCGATCTTTGATCGGTCCGTTCCTTTACCGCATGGTCGGAATGGAGAACTGCGCCCCTTCCTTGATGCCCGAGGGCCAGCGCGCGGTCACCGTCTTGGTCCGCGTGTAGAAGCGAATCGAATCCGGTCCATGCTGGTTGAGATCGCCGAAGGCCGACCGTTTCCAGCCGCCGAACGTATGATAGGCGAGCGGCACCGGAATCGGCACATTGATGCCGATCATGCCCACCTGCACCTTCGAGGCGAAGTCGCGCGCCGCATCGCCGTCGCGTGTGAAGATGGCGACGCCATTGCCATATTCGTGGCGGTTGGCGAGCTCGAGCCCCTCATTGTAGCTCTTGGCTCTCACCACCGACAGAACCGGCCCGAAGATCTCTTCCTTGTAGATGCGCATGTCGGCCTTCACATGATCGAACAGGCTGCCGCCGAGGAAATTGCCGTTCTCATAGCCCTGCATCTTGAATCCCCGCCCGTCGACCGCGAGCATGGCCCCTTCCTTGATGCCGAGCTCGATATAGCTTTTCACCTTCTCCAGATGCTGCTTGGTGACGAGCGGCCCGTAATCCGCCTCGCGGTCGGTGGACAGCCCCACTTTCAGCTTCTCGACCCTCGGCACCAGTCTTTCCATGAGCGCATCCGCCGTCTGCTCGCCGACGGGCACCGCCACCGAGATCGCCATGCAGCGCTCCCCCGCTGAGCCGTAGCCGGCCCCGATCAGCGCATCCACGGCTTGGGTGAGGTCGGCGTCGGGCATGATGATCATGTGGTTCTTGGCCCCGCCGAAGGTCTGCACGCGCTTTCCATGCGCAGTGCCCCGCGTATAGACATACTCCGCAATCGGCGTTGAGCCGACGAAGCCGACGGCGCCGATGTCGGGATCATCGAGAATGGCGTCGACCGCCTCCTTGTCGCCGTTGACGACATTGAGAATGCCTGCCGGCAGTCCCGCCTCGAGGAACAGCTCCGCGATCCGCATCGGCACGGATGGATCGCGCTCCGACGGCTTGAGGATGAATGCATTGCCGCAGGCGATGGCCGGCGCCGCCTTCCATAAGGGGATCATCGCCGGAAAGTTGAAAGGCGTGATGCCCGCGGCGACTCCCACCGGCTGCCTGATCGAATACATGTCGATGCCCGGCCCCGCCCCTTCCGTGAACTCGCCCTTCATCAGATGCGGCACGCCGCAGACGAATTCGACGACCTCGACGCCGCGCTGGATGTCACCGAGCGAGTCGGGAACGGTCTTGCCATGTTCCATCGACAGCATCTGGGCAAGAGCCTCTTTCTCCTGCGCGACAATGTCGAGGAACCTCATCATCACCCGCGCCCGCACCTGCGGATTCCTCGCCGCCCATTGTGGCTGCGCTTCCTTGGCTGCAGCCACGGCGTCCCGCACTTCCGCCGCCGAGGCGAGCGCGACCTTGGCCTGCACCTCTCCCGTATTGGGATTGAACACATCGCCGAAGCGCCCGCTTTTTCCGGCGACCGTTTTCCCGCCGATGAAATGGCCGATCTCTCTCATAACGACACCGCCGGGGCGATCACGATCAGCGCCGGCGCTCCCTGTTTTGCTTTAGCCGAGGAGGGGCCAAACTAACGGCCTTTGCCCGCGCCAGCAAGACCAACGAGCTCGCTTCTAGTCCTTGCTCGCCACGCCTGGAACCCACACATAGCCGTCATCGTCGATGAGCATGCACTCCCGCAATCCATGCGGCTTGTCCATGCTGCCGGCGAGCACCATGTGGCCGTGCGCCCGTGCCGCCGCCTCCGCCAGATCGGGATCGCAGCCGTAGACGCGAAGTTCGACGCCTGCCCCGCGCGCCTCGACGCCGGCGACCACGCCCGACAGCGGATTGTCCGAATAGGTGTGATCCGCGTGCAGCATCCACTCCGAACCGTTGAGCCTGAGCACCGCGAAATCGTCATCTGCATAGGTCGCGGTAGCGCCCAGCACCTCCTCGCAGAAGGCCACCGAACGCTTGATCTCCTTGACCAGAAGATTGAAGCCGATGCCTGGCTTGAGCGAGCGCCCATATTCGGGCGCCGTCATCCACGGAACATGATCGGCGGCTCGCTTCTTCACGGTGCTCCCTCAGGCCGACAGGGCCACCATTTCTTCCCCGCGCGCCAGGTCATAGCTGACCGAGCAGGCGGGAATGTCGTCGGGCGTCCTGATCCCGTGCCGCCGGATTCCGAGCAGAAACAGAACGGCGGCATCGGTTACGACTTCGCTCAGATCGGCAGCCTCGATCGATTCTTCCATGGCCCGCGCCAGTCGCTCGCCCGCGATCTTGCACATCTTTGCAAGCTCCTTCACCGGCAGCGCGCAGGCCGTCTCCCAGCTTTCCACCAGATCGTGCCGCGTGACTTCGGCGAGCACCTGATCGCCGACGATCAGGGGCAGATTGCCGCGATCTCTGATGTCGATGATGGCCGGGTCTTTCGACAGCCGGTCGGGACAGGTCACAGTGACGGAATTGATCCAGGCCTGCGCCGGCCTGTCGGGCTCGAAAAACATGACGCGAAAACCCCTCACTCACGCGACAAACGGTAGTCCGCTCATTCTGTGCGACGTCCATTGCCGAAACGTTAAGCCTCGGCCTTTGGATTGTCATCGCCGGTCACCACGATCGAGACATGGCCTGATCGGCTGACTAAACCGGAAATTCACGCCGGTGCATGGCAGACAGCTTCTATGTTGTTGCCGTCCGGATCAAGCACGAAAGCGCCGTAATAATTCGCATGATAATGGGGCCTTAGTCCCGGCGCACCATTATCCTTGCCGCCCGCCGCGACCGCCGCTTTGTAGAATCGATCCACGACGTCGCGGCTCTTCGCCTGGAAGGCGACATGAACCTGCCCGCGCGGATTTTTCGAAGTGGCAACCCAGAAATAGGGCTTTTGATCCTCCCCGAAGCCCAAGGCCGCTCCTCCTCCTGTTTGCTCGGCCGTCACCTCATAGACGAGCATGACGCCAAGCGGTGCCAGTGCCTTCTCATAGAACCTTTTCGCTCTCGCAAGGTCCGTAACCGAAAATCCCACATGGTCGAGCATTGTCGTCTCCCGCTTGACGGCCCCTACACCTGCCGGGCCACCATCATCTTCTTGATCTCCGCGATTGCCTTCGCCGGGTTCAGCCCCTTCGGGCACACCTTGGCGCAATTCATGATCGTGTGGCAGCGATAGAGCCGAAACGGATCTTCGACGATGTCGAGACGCTCGCCCAAGGCTTCGTCGCGGGAATCGATCATCCAGCGATAGGCCTGGAGCAGAGCCGCAGGCCCGATATAGCGCTCGCCGTTCCACCAATAGGAGGGGCAGGAGGTCGTGCAGCAGGCGCATAGGATGCATTCATAGAGC
>DATBMX010000214.1:0-11511 GCA_036554625.1 Aestuariivirgaceae bacterium | reverse complement strand
TCGAGGCCTCGATCGAGGCCGAGCGCGAGAATGGGAGCGTTATTTCATTGTTCGGCATCTGCCAGGATATCTCCGAGCGCAAAGCTCTCGAAAAGAAATACCTGCAGGCGCAGAAGATGGAAGCCGTTGGGCAGCTCACGGGCGGCATAGCCCACGATTTCAACAATCTCATGATGGTCGTGATGGGCAATCTGCAGCTCGTCGATCAGCTCGTCCGCGACGATGAACGCGCCGCTCGCCGGATCAAGGCCGCCCTCGATGCGGTCGAAAGAGGTTCCGAGCTGACGAAGCGGCTTCTGGCGTTCTCGCGCCAGCAGACATTGCAGTCAACCGCCATCGATCTCAATGCGCAGATTCCCAAGATGGAATCCATCCTGCGGCAGGCGGTGGGCGAGTCGGTCGAGCTCTCCATGGCCCCAGCGGCCGAGATCTGGCCGATCAATGTCGATGTCACCCAGTTGGAAACAGCCGTCTTGAACCTGTGCATCAATGCGCGCGATGCCATGAGGCCCAAAGGCGGCAAGCTTGTGCTGGAGCTTTCCAACATCACTCTGGATGAAACCTATTGCGCGCTTAATGACGAGGTCGTTCCGGGCGACTATGCGATGCTGGCGGTCACCGACACCGGCTGCGGCATACCGAAGGAAAACCTGGACAAGGTCTTTCAGCCATTTTTCACGACAAAGCCGCCGGAAGCAGGCTCAGGGCTGGGCTTGTCGATGATCTACGGCTTCGTCAAGCAGTCTGGCGGGCATATCAAGATCTATTCCGAGGTCGGGCACGGCACGAGCGTGAAGATCTACCTGCCTCGCGCGCGTTCCGAGGAAACGGAACAGACTAACGGCGATACGAAACAGAAGACTCAAACCCCACGCAAGCAGCGCGCAGTCGTTCTCGTCGTCGAAGACAATGAGGCCGTGCGAGACGTCGCCGCTGCGATGATCGCCGAGCTGGGGGTCGAAACCCTGACCGCCTCCAACGGCGCAGAGGCGCTCAAGATCATCGAATCCCGCAACGACCTCGACCTCATACTGTCCGATGTGATCATGGCCGGCGGAATGAACGGGCCGGAGCTCGCCGCGCGCGCCTTGAAAATGCGACCGGAGCTCAAACTTCTGTTCATGTCCGGCTATGCTCCAGGCTCGGTGCGCCAAATGCAGGAATTGCCGGACTCGATCGATTTGGTGAACAAGCCCTTCACGCGCAACGACCTGACAAGCAAGGTCAAGCGCGCCTTGGCCGCCTAGAAAGGCGGGCTGCTAGAAAAGGTGGGCGTTTATCGTCAGGTGCGTGACGATACTGGCAATGTAGCCAAGCCCGATTGCCCAGCTCCACTTGAGATGCGTGAGAAACGTGTAGCTGCCGCGCGCCTGACCCATGAGCGCAACGCCGGCGGCCGAGCCGATCGACAATAGGCTTCCTCCCACGCCCGTGGTCAGTGTAATCAGCAGCCACTGGCCCAGCGACATGGATGGATCCATGGTCAGCACGGCAAACATCATGGGGATATTGTCGACGACGGCCGACAGCAATCCAATGGTTACGTTGGCTGTGGTGGCGCCGAGATCGCCATATAGAAATTCGCTGACCAGCGTCAGGTAACCGAGGACGCCAAGACCTCCGACGGCGAAGATAATCCCAAAGAAGAACAGCATGGTATCCCATTCCACGCGCGCGATCTGTTCAAAGGAATCAAGCACCATATCGCTTTTGTCGCTCCGCCTTCCATACACCTGCAGCACGTAGGCCAGCATCTGCAGATATCCGAGCCCCAGCATCATCCCGAGCGCCGGCTGAAGTCCGAGGAAATTCTTGAAGCTCACCGCGGTGGCGATCGTTGCGGCGAACAGAGCGATCAGGGTCAGGGCGCCAGGCTTCATTCTGATGATCTCTTCGCCCTGTGATCGTGGCGCTGTCGCGGGAACGGCGAAGTTCATGAACAAGGCAGGCACGACATAGTTTACGACAGAAGGAAGAAAGAGATGGAAGAATTCAAAAAAATCGGCTTTGCCCTTCTGCCACACCATCAAGGTCGTAATGTCTCCAAAGGGAGAAAAAGCGCCCCCGGCATTCGCCGCGACAACGACATTCGTGCAAGCGATGGCAACGAATTTTGCGGATTCCCGTCCGAGTGCCAGCACCACCGCACCCATGAGAAGCACGGTGGTAAGGTTGTCTAGTATCGGTGAGAGGATGAATGCAAAGGTTCCAGTTATCCAGAAGAGGCTTTTGTAGCCAAGCTGGAAGCTCACGAGGCGGGAACGCATGGCTTCGAAAACGCGGCGCTCCTCGAGCGTATTCACATATGTAATGGCCACCAGCAGGAAAAGGAAAAGCTCGCC
Organism: Aestuariivirgaceae bacterium; assembly: GCA_036554625.1. GTDB lineage: Bacteria > Pseudomonadota > Alphaproteobacteria > Rhizobiales > Aestuariivirgaceae > DATBLQ01. Next base: position 9,169 of record DATBMX010000214.1, on the reverse strand, counting down.
ATACTCGAAGATCGTGTGAGCTGCTGCATCATAGGCCTGCTGACTACGACCGGTCCCCGAGTAGGCCACACCAATGAGGGCCCAGATAATGCCGCCTGCCAACAGCACGGGTTTTGATTTCCGCAGGTGAATTGTCTCCTCGACGATCACGAGAAGATACGACAGGAAGAAAATGGCGAGCGCAATCAGCCCGATCGGGTGCGCGGTAAAGGAGAGAGCATCTGCGGGGGCGGCGGCCGGCTCGACTATCGATTGGCTCCCTTGCGTTTCGGACGCTTCTTGACAGGAAAGGGGTGCACGTTGCTATGGCCGACGCTTTGCCGCAGAGCGGCCTTCAGATTGGTCGGCCTGCCGTGCTTCTTCAGCAGGTCGCGAAACGCTTCCTCGGCAAGCGCCTGAAACTTTACACCCCGATCCAGCGCAAGCAGCGAAACGGCCTGCCATGTCTCGTCGTCGAATTGAATGCGTTTGCCCGGCATCGTCAGCTTCAAAAGCTACTCAAACTGCCTTGCAGCTTGCTGCCTAAAACGACTCTTTGCAAGCGGAAGCATTTCATCGCTCCCACTTCTGCCTCTCATTCCACGGTGACGAAATTGTTGCCCTTCAGCATGGTGAGGACGCCCGTTCTGATGTCAAATCGAAAACCGTGAATCTCGAGCCTGCCCGCGGAAACGGCTTCCTTGATCCATGGAAAGGTAAGAAGGTTCGACAAGGATAGGCGTACCACCTCCTGCTCATGGGAGCGGAGGTCGTCCTCGCCTTCAACATTCTTCGCCGAAAGGGCAGGCTCGGCGATCTTCATCCAGGCCGATATGAAATCGCTATCCCGCAGCGGGGCTCCTTTAACCATCGCTCGAATGCCTCCACACAGCGCATGCCCGAGCAGCACGATGCGAGCCACTTTCAGAACACGTACGCCATACTCAAGGGCGGCGCTGGTGCCGTGGTAACGCGCATCAGGCTGATAGGGCGGCACGAGGCCGGCAACATTGCGCGCGACGAACAGCTCGCCGGGCCCTGCCCCAAACACCGTCTGGGGATCCACCCGCGAGTCGGAGCAAGCAATCACGAGGGTCTCGGGCCTTTGTCCTTTGGTGGCAAGCGTTTCATATCGCGTTCGCTCCAATGGCCATGTTTCCGAGCGGAAACGGCGATAGCCCGCGAGCAAGCGCTCCATATCTCTCTCTCCTTTGCGCCCAGTTTCGGCTCAACTTGGGTTTGTGCCTTCTGCAGCCTATTGGGAGATTTGACCAGCAGGTTTTGACGTCGTCCCAAGTCCGATACACGGGCACAGGGGACGTCTGCTAGCTTGGACAAGCGTCCTTCTGGTTCTTGATATTCGATCTGACGCAGCGGATGCCGCGATTACGGGCTACGGATTCCTCAGAGTCCTGAACCGACTTCAGCCTGCGCTGACACTTCTCGCCACTATAGGGGTAGTATTTGCCGAAACGACGGTACGTGTCGTAGGGATCATAGTCGTAACATACGCCGGGAAACCGAATCCAATCGAGCATGCCGGCAACCGCATCATTCATTGAGGCGCCGGCACCGAGCGTCAATCCAAAGCACAACAGAGCAAGCAACCTCTTTCGGCGTCTCATGAGACTCAACGGCAACTGGGTCAAAACGCATCGCGGCTGCGCGGTGGCTCGGCGCCTTCACCCGAGCTGTCGGTCCCGGCTGGCTGATCGATGCCTTCCGGAATGTCCGCCGTCGGAACCTCGTCGGACGAAACCCTATACATGTGCTCGCCGGCGGCTTGACTTTCGTCGCTTTCGACTGTTTCCAGCGGCACGCCGAGCTTGCCAGCTTCCTGCTTCGCTTCCTCCCAGACTCGGCCAGCGATGTTCTTCCCTCTCTCGATCTGAGCTGCCGCGGTATCCTTGGCGCGCTGCTTTACGGCATCGCTCGCCTCTCCCATCAATTCATCCTCAGCTCTGGTCGAAGGAAACATTGCGCCGAGAGCCGCCCCGATGGCCAGGCCTGCCCCCGCGATCACCAAGGGCTGCTCCTGAACGAACCGGGCAAAGCTGCGCCCGGCCTCCACACTGCCGTGGCGTAAGGAGGATCCCGAAGATGAAAGGAAATCGGCGGCCCTGCGCGCGTGCTCTGTCGAAGCCTCATAGGCAGCACCGGCAGCACTTACCACCGAATTCGTCGCGGAACCTGCCGCATCTGCGACGGAAGTCGTCATCTCGCCCACTCGAGCACCGGCTTCTCTCGCGCGTTCCGCAACACCGCTCGCCGCCTCCTTTGCGCGCGTGGTGATGCTCTCCGTCGAGGGCTGCTCGCCCACAGATTCATATCGGCCGGTCGTTCCGTAGTAATCGCCCGACTCCTCCGTGGCGAAATCGGACTCGACGCCATAACGTGACTCACTCGGCGCTCTTCGAGATCCATTCCGACCAGCCAGCATGAACCACGCCAGTCCTGCGCCCATAAGGGTAAGCGGAACCGGGTTCTCAGCCACTTGGCGGCGGAGATTTCGGAAGAACTGGCCCCCCGTGCTATCGCGGGCAAAATCGAAAATCTGATCGACGATCTGCCCGGGCGTCATCCGGCTGCGAAGCTCGTCCAGCATTGACGCGATCTCGGCCCGCGTCTGTTCGGCCTCGCGTTCAAGCTGCTCGCTCGTACTCATTGTCTGACCTCACTTGGCGCTTCGCGACAGAAACGTCCTCTTGCAGTTGGTGAATGGTTTTTCTCGGCACGAGCTTGCGCGCCTTGAGCCGGCTTACGCCGATCATGACCAGTATCAATCCGAGAAGAAGTACGGCTCCTCCAACGACCAAGGCTGCGGTGGCGGAACTCATGCCCCCCTGGTCAAGCGCCGCCACAGCGGCGAACAGCAAAACGACCAGGGCCGGCATTATCAGCACCGCACCGGCGACCAGAAGGCCAAGAGCCACGGCCATTTGGGTGATTTTCTCCGACATCTCTGTTCGAGCCAGCTCACCCTCCTTGCGCAGGAGGTGGGTGAATTGTCCCAGGAGATCGGTAACAATGGACGGCACGGATTGGTTTGCGACGTTCGACCGCATGAGATGCACCTCAAGGCGTTGGGGAAGACATCGAGGACGATGACTCCGTCATCGACGATGAAGCCGACGAACTCGACGAACTCGACGAGCTCGACGAGCTCTTCAGGAAGCGCGAAATTGCGAAGCCTGCCGCGACCCAGCCCACAAAGGCAGTTGCAGGCTGCTGCTTCGTCAGATTCTTCAGTTCTGAGGCGAGCTCTCCAAAGCTCCGCTCACGCAGCGCCGAAGAGACGCTTTCCAGGCTTTGAGCCGCTGAATGGATATAATGGGCAGCTTGCGGCAGCTCATGCCCGATTTCATCGGCAGCGCCGTGGATTGCTTGACCAAGCCTCGCCACCCGATCGGCGCCTGCCGCCTTCTGTTGTTCGGCGAGAGTCCGCGCTTCATCGGCCAAGGAGGCCACTCCTTCTCCAGATACCCTCTCGCCTATGCCCTTGCTTCGATCCTTCCTCTTGCTTCTTGCCGATTCCGGCTGATCGCGCGTGTCTTCCATGACATCCTCGGCTTCTCGGGGTGACGGGCTGGCTCTTGTGGGCCATTCAGGACGCAGTACTCACGCCTCGTTAATCCATAAGGCCCTGCCAAGTTCCAAATGAAGTGCGGAAATAGTGGCCGCACCCGGCCAAAGAGAGCAATCTCGACGGCTCCATGCGACCGGCTGCCAGGAGTTCCCTCTCATGACATTGCGCATTGTTCGCCTTGGCACACCACGGCTTTCCGACGAGGGCACGCGCATCGGGGCGGTGCGGCGCCCCCCTCGCGGGGTGCGCAAGGAGCGTTACGCCGCTGAGAATTGGTACGACATTTGGTACCCCGACCTCGCGCCTAGCGTCGAGCTGCTGTCACAGGGCAAGACAGCCCGATCGCAAAAAGACTGGGGCCGTTTCGTCAGGGCCTTCCGCCGCGAGATGAAGCAATCGGTGCCTAGCCGAGCACTCGACCTGCTGGCTGCTCTTTCGCGAACCGCCGATTTTTCGGTGGGTTGCTACTGTGAGGATGAGTCTCGATGCCACCGCTCGGTTTTGAGGGAGCTTCTTGCTGAGCGGGGCGCGGTAGTCGGTTAAAGGACGGCCCCGACGCGCCCTTTCAAGATGCGCCTTTACTTGCCAACGGCTCGACCCCGCACCACTCGGCGATGAACAAAGCGATAACCTCAGTCGTGCGCTGCAGGGATGCGAGATCCACCCGCTCGTCAAAACTGTGGTAGTTCTCTGCAATGCAGCCATAGTTCAGGGCAGGGATTCTGTCGTAAAGTGAATAGACGCGCGCGTCGAGATAAGCCGTGGCAAGGTTTGTCTCCAATGGGCGGCCCACCGCCGCCTCATGAGCGCGAGCCAGCACCGCTTCGGCCGCCGATCCCGGATCGAGCCTGTATCCTTCGGAAAAGAAACCGTTCCACGTGAGTCTTGGTGGATTGTTGGCCAAAAAGCGGTCGCTTCTTGCAAATTCCGTCACCGTCTCCTCAATCTCGCGTGCCGCAGCTTCCGCGGACGTGCCGGGAAGAATGGCGATGCGGCATTCGGCTTTGCACCAGGCAGGAACGGAAGACGCCCAATCGCCGCCCTCTATTCGTCCAACGTTGAAATTGAGCGGGTGGTCGCAGTCTCGAAAGAGAGGATCATCGCCTGCCGCGTCGTTCCAGCGCTTTTCCAGTTCGCGAAGAGATCCGATGACCCTGAAGAGCGCGTCGATGGCGTTGACGCCGCTGCCCATATAGGCGACATGCACCGGATAGCCGCGCACCTCGATCTCGAACCACAGCACCCCGACATTCGCGCGCGTCAAGGCCTCCCGCCCCGGCTCCGGGATCAGCGCCGCCTCGGCCCTATAGCCCCGCAGGTGGGTCATGAGAGCGCCATTGCCGGTTGACTCCTCCTCAACTACCGACTGCAGGTAAATCGTTGCGGCGGGACGCAGGCCGGCGCTCTTCAGCGCATCGAGAGCGAAGACGGCGGCGGAAACTCCCGCCTTCATGTCGCCAGCCCCCCGGCCATACATCCAGCCGTCGCGGATCACGGGCTCGAAGGGAGGCGTTGACCACATGTCAACGGGTCCGGGAGGCACCACGTCCACATGCCCCTGCAATATAAGCGACCGGCCGGTTGCCCGGTTCGGCCGGTGTATGCCGACGACCACGGGTGCTGCCGAATGCTTGCTTGAGATCCGAGAGCCGCCGGGATGGCGATGAATGGCGCCATGATCCATGTCGAACACATCGACCTTCAACCCGCGATCGTGCAGTGCGCGAGCCATGAACTCCTGGATCGTGTGCTCGTTGCCTCGGGTAGAGGGGAAACGAACGAGCTCGGAGAGAAACGCGGTCTGGGCTGGGAAATTTTCCTGGACAGCCCTGCGAAGGTCGTCCCGAATTGCGTGGGTTTTCATCGGAGCCGTAGCCACCTTAGATTTGAGCCAAGCTCAAACTCTGCCGTATGCAAGATCGAGACAACTTTTTTAGTCGGCTTTGAAAAGTTTCTGGAACTTACCTTGGAAGCCGGCGTTTTTGGAGTCGCCGAGCCCCCTCATCCCCGCTTTCCTGGCCCGGCTTGTGAGTAGCGTAATACCTCCGGCCCCACCTCAGTTCGGGTGGGGCCTTTCCTTTGCTCGGTGAGGAGACAGGTGTCCGGCATTCACCACGTAACGGCTGTTTCCGGCAGCGCATCGCGGAATCATGATTTCTACACGCGCGTGCTCGGGCTGCGTTTCGTCAAAAAAACCGTGAACTTCGATGATCCCGCCACCTATCACCTCTATTACGGAGACGAGACCGGACACCCTGGAACGATTCTCACCTTCTTTCCGTGGGAGCAGGCAGCGGCCGGGCGGAACGGCACCGGTCAGGCCTTGGAGACAGCTTTCGCCGTTCCAGCAGCCTCGATCGGCTTCTGGACTCATCGGTTCGTGGAACAGGGCGTTTCGCACGAGGCCCCTGTCAAACTCTTGGATCATACCGTGCTGGCATTCACCGACCCTGACGGAATGCGCCTTGCCCTCGTCGGAGCAGCCGACGGCCGTGCCGGGCCAAATCCAAATCCCGACGGTATTTCGGCCGAGCATGCCATCCGAGGCATGTTTGGCGTGACCTTGCTTTTGGAAGATGGACAGGCGACATCGGCCATTTTGACCGACGTCCTGGGCTTTCGCAGGGGCAAACGCGATGGCGCCCTGGTGCGTTTCGAGGCGGACGCGGCGGTAGGCAACCACATTGATATAAGGGAAGCTCAGGGGTTCCTCTCTGGACGCATGGGGCGCGGCTCGGTCCATCACATTGCGTTTCGCGCAAAGGATGACGATATGCAGGCGGAAATGGTGCGAAAGCTCGTGAAGCATCATGGCGTGCCCACGACCGAGCAGATAGACCGGCAGTATTTCAGGTCGGTCTATTTTCGCGAGCCAGCGGGGATCCTCTTCGAAATTGCAACCGATGAGCCTGGATTTCTGGTGGACGAGCCCCCTGAGGCGCTAGGCAAAGCCCTCAAATTGCCTCAGTTTCTGGAGCCGCGCCGCGCCGAGATCGAGGCACGGCTCCCACAGCTGCAGATCATAGGATGACGCCCTACCCTGCCCGCGAGCTTATCATGGCCGGCGCGGCCGTTGAACACGCGCGGGCCGTCGTGATTCTGCTGCATGGCCGAGGGGCGAGTGCCCGAGATATTCTAGGCATCGCTGATGCTCTGGGTCAGAGCGATATAGCGTATTTGGCGCCACAAGCCCCAAGGAACAGCTGGTATCCCTTTTCCTTTCTCGCTCCCATCGCCCAAAACGAACCCGCTCTTTCGCATGCCCTGGAGACGGTCGGTGAAATAATCGCGGACTCTGAGGCTCGCGGCATGCCCCGCCAACGCTCATGCATTCTCGGCTTCTCGCAGGGGGGCTGCTTGGCGCCCGAGTTCGCTGCCCGCCATGCAACGCGCTATGGCTGTATCGTGGGTCTGAGCGGTGGCCTGATCGGACCCAAGGAGACGAAACGCAGCTATCTAGGATCGCTCGCCGATACACCCGTATTCATCGGTTGCAGCGATATCGATCCGCATATTCCGCTTTGGCGTGTTCAGGAGACGGCGAGAGTCTTGCAGGAGCTGGGAGCTTTGGTGACCGAAAAAATCTATCCCGGCATGGGTCATGCAGTGAACGAAGATGAAATCGCCCATGTCCGGGCTCTCTTGAGCGGCATCTCCTAACTTCTGGCGTCTCGGTACCTAGCTGATCCACCTCAGCAGACCTAAACCGAGGAGACCTACGAGGATCAGATAAATTGCGACGATGTAGTTCAAAGCTCTGGGTACGATCAGAATCAAAATTCCTGCCAGAAGTGCGATTGCAGGACTGATGTTGCTTACTTCAAAGGTCATGTGGTGCCTCCTCGATCTGATCCCCGCTTGCAACTGCGACTCAGCCGCCTTGCACGCATCTTATATAGCCATTCGGGCTGGCTGGCGTGATTTCATCGATCTGCCAGAAGCGAGTCAAAGCCTGCCCTTAACGCGCTAAGATCATCGGCCACGGCAAGGAGGTCCGGTTCATGAACCAGAGCCTCGGCGCGGTAGTCGCGATGTCCGGCCGCCGCTCCCCATAGCTTGCCTTTTGCCCTAGCCGCCTTCGCGATGCGCTCCATGTCAAGGATGTCTTCTTTCTTGCAAGAGAAAACGCCACGGCCCCTATTCAGAGAGAGATCGGAAGGTCCAATGAACAAGCCATCAACACAGTCGAGCTCGGCCATTGCTTCGCATTTTTCAAGTGCGCCTCGCGTTTCGATCATCATGTAACAGAATGTCGTTTCATTCTGGTGCTTGATCCACCGGTCATCGGCAAAGCCATAATCCTGGATGCGGCTATAACCCATGCCGCGCGTTCCAAGCGGAGGGAATTTCGCAGTCATCGATGCTTTCCGAGCGTGTTCGAGATCCTTGATCTGCGGCAAGATCACGCCGTTGGCACCGCAGTCGAGAGCGATTTGAATGCGCGCCTGATTAGGCTCGCGAACACGCACATAGCTCTGAAGCCCCAGGCTGTTGCAGAAAGGAACCAGCCGGTCGAGCGCCATTTCCTCGATCGTGCCATGCTCCATGTCGAAAATCACGGCCGGGTAGCCGGCCAATCGGGCGATTTCACATGTCTTATGGGCATCAGTTTCGAGCCAGAAGGCCAGCATGGGCTTAGGCAACGCATTCCTCTGATGAGTTAACAAAAGGCAAGCGGGAGCATAGAAATATATAGGGCCAGGCCGCTCGCCGAAATAAATAAATTTGCGCCTCGTTTGGCACATCATATGATCTGGCAAGGAAAAGCTGGAGGACTACATTGGTGCAAGCGCGGATGTGGGGCCAGATCGCGGTGTTTCTGCTGCCACCTCTAGCGGCGCTCCTGTTCCTGTTCGTGTTGCCGATTGCGTTGACCTTTGCGTATAGTTTCTGGACGGTCGACAACAATTATCAACTGGTTCGAACCGCCACGCTGGTCAATTACCAGCGCATCGCATCTGAGCCGATCTATCTTGATACATTGTTGGGCTCCGTGTGGATGGCCTTCCTCACGACCCTGGTTTGTGTGTTTCTCGCACTGCCGCTCGCATGGTTCATCGCCCGAAGAGTTCCCGAACGCTGGCGTGTGCTTTTCATCGTCGGACTCATTCTTCCGGGCTGGGTCAGCGTGCTCATCCGCACCTATTCGATGAACCTGGTTCTTGGCGAATCCGGTCTCATCAACTGGCTGCTGATCAACGCCGGGTTCATCGCTCGCCCGCTTGAAATTCTTTTTACCGAGGCCGCGGTGATCGTCGGGCTTGTGTATATCTATCTGCCTTACACGATGGTGCCGATCTATGCCTCGATTGAACGGCTAGAGACGCCAATTCTCGAAGCGGCGGAGAATTTGGGAGCCGGCCCGGTCGAGCGGCTCTTGCGCGTCATCCTGCCGCTTATCCGACCCGGCATCGTGGCAGGCTGCATCATCACCTTTATTCCGGCACTCGGGGAGTATCTCGTTCCAAATCTTCTCGGCGGCCTGCAGGGCATCATGTTCGGCAATCTCATTGCCACCGCTTTTCAAAGCTTCAATTGGCCGCTCGGCTCGGCGCTGTCCGTCGTGATGCTCGTCTCGATATTGCTGTTTCTGCTTGCGCTGTT
>DATBMX010000196.1:0-18308 GCA_036554625.1 Aestuariivirgaceae bacterium | reverse complement strand
AGCCGAGATCGCGAAACCGCGCTATGGCTTGCTCGGTGTTTCTCCGCACTTCGCCATCAACGACCCGGTAGCCGAGATCGGGCGACCACGCGATCCGCAACCCTGGCAGATCCTGGGGGGCGCTCGGATAGGTCAGTGCGTCGTGCAAACTATCGTGATCGAGCGCGTGCTGGCCGGCGACGATATTCTGTACAAGCGAAACATCGCCTACACAGCGGGCCAGCGGGCCGCAGTGATTGAGGCGGTCCAGGTTGAAGGGCGGAGCGTCGGGATTGCGGCCATGCGGAGGCTTGTACCCAACGACACCGCATGCAGAAGCAGGCACCCGGATGGAACCGCCCATGTCCGTGCCGGTAGCCAGCAGAGTCATGCCCGCGGCGAGGGCCGCCCCGGATCCACCTGACGAACCGCCAGGGCTGAGATCGGCGTTCCACGGGTTGGTGGTCGTTCCCCACATGGAAGAGGTGCAAACGCCCGAGAAACAGAACTCAGAGACCGTCGTCCTTGCGTGGATGATGGCTCCGGCCGCAAGCAACCTCTCGATCATGGGATCGGACCGCGGCGCGATATTGTCACGATACGCGGGCGAGCCATAGGTCGTTCGCTGGCCCTTGACATTCTGAGCATCCTTGACCGCAAGCGGCACCCCCTCCAAGGTGCGCGCCGTGCCGCTGAACCAGCGTCTTTCGGCCTCTTGCGCCTGGGCGAGCGCGGACTCGAAGTAGCAGTCTCCGAAGGCGTTGATGGGTCCGTTCACCGACTCGATCCGCCGCAGCACGGCGTTCATCAATTCCACCGGCGACAGGTCGCGGCTCGAAAACAGCTTCAGAGCCGAGCGTGCCGACAGATAGCAGAGGTCGAGATCAATCATGGCATGGCGGGAACGTCACGGGCTTTCCTCGCGTTCATTCCGGACAGCTGCTTTTCCTTCGCGTCGGGCTGTTGCAACTGAAACAAGCTCACGCAATGCCAGCATCTCCTCTTTGATCTCATCGATGGCCCGCATGACCGGCATCGTTTCCGCATGGAGCATGCTCCGCTCGGCTTCCCTCTCGACTTGGCGCTCTGCGGCCTCGGCCGCAGCATGCTCCTCCTGTATCGCATTGACGATAATGCCGATGAAGAGGTTCAGCACCATGAAGGTGGTGAAGATGATGAAAGGAATGAAGAAGAGCCAGGCGTTCGGGTGCCTTTCCATAATCGGATTGACGACGCCCTCAACCCAGCCTTCCAGTGTCATGATTGTGAACAAGGTGAAAAGCGAGGCGCCAAGCGTCCCGAACAGGTCGGGAAACTCCTTTCCATAGAGGTTTACCGCCATTACGGAGCTGACATAGAAGATCAGCGCGATAAGCAAGACAATCGACCCCATCCCCGGAAGAGCCTTGATGAAACCTCCCACCACTCTCTGAAGCGCCGGCACCGCCGTGACCAGCCGCAGCACTCGCAGGACTCGCAGCGCTCGTATGACCGAGAACCCGGACGTCGCAGGCGCAAGCGCGATGGAGACGACAAGAGCGTCGAACAAATTCCAGCCCTGCTTGAAAAAAGCCAGGCGCTGCACGACAAGCCGCGCCAAGATCTCGATCACGAAGATGCCGATTATCAGTCGGTCGAGCAGCCTGAGCCACGTGCCATGGCGGCTCATGACACTCTCGCTCGTCTCGAGTCCAAGCGTGATGGCGTTGAGCACAATCAGCCATAGGATGATGCGGTCGGTTCTCGGGTCTTCGATGACGCTGCGCAGCCAGCTGAGCAAGGAGCACTCCTGTCCAAGATGGTGAGGTTGTATATAGTCAGAACTTCCGCTTGCGCCCACAGGTCCGGAAGGTGTGAGATCACTTTCGCTTCAGCTTGCCTGCCAGCTTGCCGACGGCAGCCTTGAGACCTTTGGCAGGCTTTTTCTCGGACCCGGAGATCTTCTGGCCCGATACGAGTTTCACGAAGCGGTCGAAGAATTCCTGCGCCATCGAACGGGCCGTTGAATCAATGAGACGGCTGCCCAGCATGGCGAGCTTGCCCCCGATCTGCGCTTCGACGTCATAGGTCATCAACGTCTCGCTCTGTGCGAGCGCCGTCAAGCGCACGTCAGACTTGCCGCGCGCGAAGCCCGCCACCCCGCCCTCCCCCTTGCCGGAGATGGTATAGCTCTCCGGCGGATTGAGGTTGGTCAGCGAAACCTCCCCGTTGAACCTCGCTCTTACCGGGCCGACCTTGGCAAGAATGGTGGCGGCAAAGGTCGTGTCGGACGTCTTGCTGATCTGCTCACAGCCCTTGATGCACTGTTTGAGGATCTGGGGGTCGTTGAGAGCCTCCCAGACTCGCTGCCGCGCAGCGGGAATTTTCTGCTCGCCACTCAGTTTCATGCATCCTCCGTGGCAAGCGACGCATGTGCCCGCCATGCTTCTTTTGTCGCAGAATGGAAATCCGCAAAGCCCCCCTTGGCAATGGCTGTCCTTATTCCCTGCATCAGCTCCTGATAATAGCCGACATTCGCCCAGGAGAGGATCATCATTCCCAGAATCTCGCCCGATTTGACGAGATGATGGATATACGCGCGCGAGTAGCGAGTGCTCGCGGGGCAGCTGCTTTGGGGATCAAGAGGCTGCGGGTCGTCTGCGTGAACGGCATTGCGGAGATTGAGCCTGCCCGAGCGTGTGAAGGCCTGGCCATGTCGGCCCGACCGCGTGGGCATGACGCAATCCATCATGTCCACACCAAGGGCCACCGCCTCGAGAATGTCTTCGGGCGTCCCAACGCCCATGAGGTAGCGCGGACGATCAGGAGGGAGAGCGGGCAAAGTAAAATCGAGCGTGCGCAGCATCAGCTCCTGGCCTTCGCCCACCGCGAGGCCGCCGACGGCATAGCCGTCGAAACCGATCTCGACCAGGCCTCTTGCCGATTGCAGGCGCAAAGGCTCCGACACGCCGCCCTGCACGATGCCGAAGCAAGCCCTGCCTGTCTGCGTGCCGAACGCCTGCTTGGACCGCTCGGCCCAGGCAAGAGAAAGGCGCATGGCGCGTTCCGCGTCTGTCTCGCTGTGCGGATACTCCAGACATTCATCGAGCTGCATCTGGATATCGGAGCCGAGCAGCTTTTGAATCTCCATGGCGCGTTCAGGCGTGAGTTCGAAACATCTGCCGTCGAGATGCGACTGAAAGGCGACTCCTCTCTCGCTCAACTTGCGGAGCTTCGCCAGCGACATGACTTGAAAACCGCCGGAATCGGTGAGGATCGGTCCATTCCACCCGATGAAACGGTGAAGTCCGCCGAAGGCCGCAATGCGCTCGGCCGTAGGACGCAGCATGAGATGATAGGTATTGCCCAGAATGACGTCGGTGCCTGCTTCCTTGACTTGATCAAGAAACATGCCCTTGACCGTTCCCGCCGTGCCGACGGGCATGAAGGCCGGCGTGCGAATTGGCCCGCGCGGTGTGTCGATGCGGCCCAGCCGGGCGCGGCCATCAGTCTTGAGCAGCTGAAAGGAGAGGCGGGTCATGGGACTGCCGGAAATAGCAGACAGGCGTCTCCATAGGAATAGAAGCGATAGTCATGCGCAATGGCGTGCGCATAGGCCCGTTTCATGGTTTCAAGGCCAGAGAAGGCGCACCCCAACATGAACAGCGTCGAGCGGGGCAGATGGAAATTGGTCATCAGAAGATCCACGCCGCGAAACTGGTAGCCAGGAGTTATGAACAGCCGGGTGTGCCCGGAGAAGGCGCCAAGCCGCCCCGTCTCATCGGCGGCGCTCTCGAGAAGCCGCAAGGAGGTGGTGCCGACCGCCACGATGCGCCCGCCCCTCGCCCGCACCTCATTGATGCGGTCAGCCGTTTCGCTCGTGATCTCCCCGGCCTCGGCATGCATTCGGTGATCGTCGGTGTCTTGGGCCTTCACCTGGAGAAAAGTGCCAGGACCCACGTGCAGGGTCACAAAGGCCTGCCCGATGCCCCGCGCCTTCAAGCGATGCATGAGCTCGGGCGTGAAATGCAGGCCCGCGGTCGGGGCCGCCACGGCTCCCTCGGTTCTGGCGTAGACCGTCTGGTAATCGGTTTTGTCCCTTTCGTCTGGATCCCGCCTTGCACCGATATACGGGGGTAGAGGCATCTGGCCCGCCGCGGCAATGGCTTCATCCAGCACCGCGTCGGCAAAGTCGAAGGCAAGGACGATTTCGCCCCCCTCCGCTTTGGCTTCCACGGTCGCGTCGAGGGAGCCGAGCAGGCACACGCCCTCAGGGGCGCCGAACTGGATGCGGTCGCCGGCTCTGAGCCTCTTGCCCGGCTTGGCGAAGGCCTTCCAGCGGCTGGCATCGAGACGCTCGAACAGCAGTGCCGAGATCAGGGGTGCAGGATCGCCCCGGTTGACCCGGCGTCCATGGAGCGCGGCGGGGACAACGCGCGTGTCGTTGAAGACGAGGAGATCGCCGGCTTTCAGAATCTCCGGCAGATCAAGCACCTTGCAGTCTTTGAGGTCGCCCGGCGGACGCACCATGAGAAGCTTCGCATTGTCGCGAGGCGCCACGGGGCGCAACGCGATCCGCTCCTCCGGCAGGTCAAAATCGAAAGCATCGACGCGCATCGATCTCCGGTCTAGGCGGCATCGACCGCAACGCGCATGCGGACGATGCGATCGGGATCGGGCACCGGCTCGCCGCGCTTTAGTGTATCGACGATGTCCATGCCCTGCGTCACCCTTCCCCAAACGGAATATTGGCCGTCAAGCCAGGGAGCCTCGTCGAAACAGATGAAAAACTGGCTGTTGGCGGAATCGGGGCTCGAGGAGCGCGCCATGGAGCAGGTCCCGCGCATATGTTTCTCCTTGGAGAACTCGGCCCTGAGATTGGGCTTGCGCGAGCCTCCCGTGCCGGTCCCGGTAGGGTCGCCGCCCTGCGCCATGAAGCCTTCGATCACCCGGTGAAACGGCGTCCCGTCGTAAAAACCCTCGCGAGCGAGTTCCTTGATGCGCGCCACATGTTGGGGCGCGATGTCAGGCCTCAGTTCGATGGTGACGCGCCCCTTGGGCAGGTCGACGTAGAGGGTGTTTTCGAGATCAGCCATTATTGTGCATCCTTGAGAAGCTTCATGCTGACGATCTTGTCGGGATTTTCAGGAGGCTCGCCGCGGGTGATGCTGTCGACGCAGTCCATGCCCTCCGTCACTTGGCCGAAAACCGTATACTGGCCGTTGAGAAAGCTGCCGTCGGCGAACATGATGAAGAACTGCGAATTGGCGCTGTTCGGGTCTTGGGCGCGGGCCATGCCGAGAGTGCCGCGCGTGAACGGTTCGTTTGAGAACTCGGCTTCGATGTCGGGCAGATCGGATCCGCCAGTGCCGGTGCCCGTGGGATCGCCCGTTTGCGCCATGAAACCGTCGATGACGCGGTGGAAGACGACGCCGTCGTAGAAGCCCTGCTGCGTAAGTTTCTTGATCTGATCCACATGCTTGGGCGCAAGGTCCGGTCGCAGCGAAATTGTGACCCTGCAATCATTCTTCAGAATCATGACCATCGTGTTCTCGGGATCGGGCGACTGGGCCGCTGCAGCAAGGCTGCTCGCGGCAATGAAACTCACAAGGCAGAGGCCTCGCACTGTCGAAAACTTCATAAGCTACTCCTTGGTTGATGGTGTGCCGGTTCAGCGCCGGCCGCTGATGGCGTCTGTCAGCTTGGCGATCACTTCCTGCGGCACGAAGGCGCTGATGTCGCCGCCCATCCGGGCAATTTGCTTCACCAGCGAGGAAGAGATCATGCGCGTAGCCGGATTGGCCGCCATGAAGATGGTCTCTATATCGGGCGCCAATGCGGCGTTCATTTGACTCATCTGGACTTCATAGTCGAAATCGGTTGCATCGCGCAAACCCCGGATGATGATGCCGGCGCCGGCGCGCCGCGCAGCATCGACGACAAGGCCATCGAAGCCAACAATGGAGATCTTCGTCCTGGTTTTCTGCGCGATCGGACTTGACGCCTCCTTCAGCAGTGACATGCGGTCCTCGGCTCGCATCATCGGCTCCTTGCCATGATGCGTGCCGACGCCCAGCACCAACGTGTCGACGAGGCGGCCGGCCCTGGCGATAATGTCCAAATGCCCGAAGGTCACTGGATCGAAACTGCCGGGATAGAATGCTGTGCGCGTCATGCTCACCCTCTTGCCGACCTGTGGCCTCCAACAACAGCTCTGCGCCGCTCAGCTCTTGACCGGGACGGGAGCTGCAGCTTCCGCTTCTTCCGGTATGTGCTCGACCGATACGACATGCTCATCTTCCGCCGTATCGAAGATTGTGACGCCTTGTGTCGAGCGTCCCGCTATCCGGATATCGTGGACCGGGCAGCGAATGAGCTGGCCGCCGTCTGAGACGAGCATGATCTCGTCGCTTTCCTTGACGGGGAAGGAAGCCACGAGCTCGCCGTTGCGCTTGTTCACCGTCATCGCCACGATGCCTTTGCCGCCGCGCCCCGTGACACGATATTCGTAAGACGAGCTGCGCTTTCCATAGCCATTGGCCGACACGGTGAGGATGCTCTGCTCGAGATTGGCCATCGCGGCGAAACGCTCTTCGCTCAGGATCCTTACCGCCACCGCCCCCTCTTCGCTCACGTCTGCGCCGTTCTCAGCCTCGTCGCCACGTTGCGCGCGGCGCATCTTGAGATAGCTCGCCCGCTCCTCCACGTCTGCTTCGACATGATTGAGAATGGCCATGGAAATGACCCTGTCGTTCTCCTCGAGCCTGATTCCCCTCACCCCTGCGGAGTCGCGGCCCTTGAACACCCGGACGTCGTTCACGGCGAATCGGATGCATTGACCCTCGGCGGTCGTCAGCAAAACGTCGTCCGCCTCGGAGCATATCTCGACGCCCGCCAGCAGATCGCCGGGCTCGAGTTTCATGGCGATCTTGCCGGTTCGGCGGATGTCGACGAAGTCCGACAGCTGATTGCGCCTGACATTGCCTGAGCGCGTAGCGAACATGATCTGGAGCTTGCCCCAGCTCGCCTCATCCTCCGGCATGGGCATGATCGTCGTGATCCTCTCGTCGGAATCGAGCGGAAGCAGATTGATCAGCGCCTTGCCGCGGGCCTGCGGATTGCCCACCGGCAGGCGCCAGACTTTCTCGCGGTACACCATGCCTGTCGAGGAGAAGAACAAAACCGGCGTATGGGTGTTGGCGACGAAAATCTTGGTGACGAAATCTTCCTCGCGCGTCTGCATGCCGGCGCGGCCCTTGCCGCCGCGGCGCTGGGCGCGATAGGCCGAGAGCGGCACCCGCTTGATATAGCCCGCATGGCTGACTGTCACCACCATATCTTCGCGCTGGATGAGATCTTCATCCTCGACTTCAAAATCCTGCTCGCGAATCTCGGTACGCCGCGGTGTTGAGAACTCCTCCTTCACGGCGCGCAGCTCGTCCTTGACGATGCTCTGCACGCGCGAGCGCGAGCGAAGAATGTCGAGATAGTCCTGGATTTCCCGGCCCAGCTTCTCCAGCTCCTCGGCGATCTCCTCGCGGCCCAGCGCCGTCAGCCGCTGCAGTCGCAGGTCGAGAATGGCCCTCGCCTGTTCCTCGGAAAGCCTGTAGGTGTCATCCGCGCCAACCCTGTGGCGGGGATCAGCAATGAGATTGATCAGCGCCACCATGTCCTTGGCCGGCCATGCCCGGGCCATCAGCGCCGTCCTCGCCTCGCCCGCATCCTTCGAACGTCGGATCAGGGCGATCACCTCGTCGATATTGGCAACCGCAATGGCAAGGCCGACAAGCACATGCGCCCGGTCGCGGGCCTTGGTGAGCAGATATTTGGTTCGCCGTGTCACCACCTCCTCGCGGAACGCGACGAAGGCGGTGATCATGTCCCTCAGCGTCATCAACTCGGGACGGCCGCCGTTGAGCGCGACGCTGTTGACGCCGAAGCTGCTTTGCAGCGGCGTGAAGCGGTAAAGCTGATTGAGCACAACGTCGGCCATCGCGTCGCGCTTCAGCTCGATCACGACGCGCATCCCGTGGCGGTCGGACTCGTCGCGAATGTCGCTGATCCCGTCGAGACGCTTGTCGCGCACGAGCTCGGCCATCTTTTCGATCATCGCGGCCTTGTTCACCTGATAGGGGATTTCGGTGATGATCAGGGCTTCGCGATCCTTCCTGATCTCCTCGACCTGAACACGGCCGCGCATGGTGATCGAGCCCCGGCCAAGATGATAGGCGGATTTGATGCCGGCGCGGCCAAGGATGATGCCGCCTGTCGGAAAATCTGGTCCCGGAATTATGGCGATCAGATCATCGATGGTGATGGCCGGGTTGTCGATGATCTCGATGCAAGCGTCGATGACCTCCCCCAGATTGTGGGTGGGTATGTTGGTCGCCATGCCGACGGCGATGCCGCCCGCGCCATTGACGAGCAGATTGGGAAAGCTCGCCGGGAGGACCTTGGGCTCGAGGAACTCGTTCGAATAATTCTGCTGAAAATCGACCGTGTCCTTGTCGAGGTCGACGAGCATGGTCATCGCCGCCTTGGCAAGGCGCGCCTCGGTGTATCGGTCGGCGGCGGGAGGATCGCCGTCAATCGAGCCGAAGTTCCCCTGGCCCTCGATGAGCGGCAGGCGCAAAGAGAACTCCTGCGCCATGCGCACCAGCGCATCATAAATGGCCATGTTGCCGTGCGGGTGGTATTTGCCCATCACGTCGCCGACGACGCGGGCGGATTTCTTGAACGGCTTGTCGGGCGTGAAACCGTTCTCATACATGGTGTAGAGAATGCGGCGATGTACCGGTTTGAGACCGTCGCGAACGTCCGGCAGGGCGCGGCTCACGATCACGCTCATCGCGTAATCGAGGTAGCTGCGCTTCATCTCCTCTTCAATGGAGATGGGCGAAATATCACGCGGCTGGTCGGGTGGGGTCCCGCCCGCGATGTCGTTGTTGTCGTTCACTCTTACCCCTGTGCACCGGTTGCAGCTGCACCGGCCGGACGATGAGAATGCTGCGGGTTCAAGGGCCGCCGAAAGGGATATTCCGAGCGATTCGGCAACCTCGAATTTCTAGCTTTTTAGCGGCCTTGCCGCAACTCGCAAGCCCGGAAAACCGGCTATTTCACCACTGTTTTGCGCAAGCTTTTGCGGCCGGGGCTTGCGCCATGGGCGAACTTGTCCCCATTCGTTACCCTGACGAAAGTCAGGGCCGAGTTTTCGCCGGAATGTCGAGAAATGGGGCGGAAAGACTGAAGCGGAGACCTTGCCTCAGATCCGCTTGAACTTGACGAGAGAACCCTTGTACCAGCCGGCCTCTTGCACCACGGGCGTGCACCTGGTTTCGCCTCCCAGCCACTTCTCGAATTCGATGCAAAGTTTGCCGGACTGCACGCTCCATCGACCGCGATCGATCTTCCCCCTGGGAGAGACGGCGGAAAGCGAGCCATCGCCCCGCGCTGTGATCTTGAACTTCATGATCCCGCTGACCACCGCCTGGAAGCGGCCCGGGAACAGGCTCTTGAGTTCCCCAACCGACAGCTTTTCGCCGGCCATGGAAGGCAAGACGCTCATCGTCAAAAAAAGACCCGCCGTGGCGAGCGCTCGCATAAGCTTCATTTTTCCAACCCTTGTGAGTTTGCCCGATCAAGCGAACTCCGGCCTCCATGACTGCCGTCCTGGAAGGCCGCACAGATTCTCCTTAAGCGGGAGAAATGTGTGATCTTTGTGGCAACGAACCAGGTAAGATTAATACGCTGAATTTCAAGGATTATGCCTTGGATGCATCGACTGGTCGCAGGCGAATTCGCGGTCTGCCCTTCTTGTAATAGCCTATGAGCCAATTGCCGTCGCGGTGAATGGCTCCGCATTTGGTTTTCTCGAGAATGAGGATTTTGAATACGAGGCAGAGTTTGCCGCCCGACACGTACCAGCGGCCCGAATGATATCGGCCGTCCAGCGTGCCGGCGACTGTTCCATTGGGCGAGAGCCTCAAATTGAGTTGCCGCTTGCCTTTCCAGGTACCGACGTAATGGCCTGGCGCCAATGCCTGGATCTGAGCAGAAGACAGTTTCTGCGCGGCCTCAACCGGATGCGAAACGCAGAAGAACACCAACAGACCCAGGATGATGCGGCTGAACATCATGCGTCTCCCCGCCAAGTCGGTTAAAAGGGCACCTCATCGTCAAGTTCGCGCGCAAAAGACGAGACCTTCGAACCCGACTGCGCACGCGGTCGGTCCATCGGGCCCGATTGACCGAAGTCATCTTTCTCCATATCAGAAGCGCCGATATTCCCTCCACCCCGACTGTCGAGCATGGTCAATTCCCCACGGTACTGTTGCAGAACCACCTCAGTCGAATAGCGCTCCTGCCCCTGCTGATCTGTGTATTTGCGCGTCTGCAGTTGGCCTTCGATAAACACCTTCGCCCCCTTCTTCAGATATTGCTCGGCCACCTTGGCAAGGTTCTCGTTGAAAATGACCACTCTGTGCCACTCGGTACGCTCCTTGCGCTCCCCCGACTGCCGGTCCCGCCATGTCTCGCTTGTCGCAAGCCTTAGATTGACGACCGGACGGCCGTCCTGGGTGTGACGCACCTCGGGGTCAGCACCTAGATTGCCGATGAGAATCACTTTGTTTACAGACCCGGCCATTAGCGGCCTCCTTCCGTTGTTCCTTTTCGGTATCGCATGAGTTGTCTCGCGGCAAAACGCGAGAGCGCCGTTTTCCACAGGCTCGTTCGTAAAATGTTCCTATCAGGTCCCCTAGGCTATGGCAACGGCGTCGCCTATGTTCTGCCGGTCAAACAGGCGGAGGACGAATGCTGAAACACATCGAGACAAGCGACGCCCCAAAGCCCTTTTCGAACTATAGCCAGGCTATCGAAATTTCGGCTGGGGCAAGGCTCCTGCATATCGCGGGACAGGTGGGTATCGATCTCAACGGCGACGTTCCCTCGGACGAACCGAGCCAGCATGAGCTTGCGTGGAGGAACGTGCTCGCAATTCTCAAGTCACGCGGCATGACCGCTCGAAATCTGGTCGATTGTCATGTCTTCATTACCAATTCGCAGAGCGTCGGCCTCTATCGCGAGGTGCGCGACCGTATGCTCGCAGGAGCGCGCCCTGCTGCAACCTTGTTGATCGTCAGCGGTCTCGCCGACCCGCGTCTTAAGGTTGAGGTTTCTGCCGTCGCGGCAGGGTCCTGAACGGCCTGAGGCTTCCTCGCCTGCAGGGTGAGTGCCTTGTAAGCATCTCCATAGACATCGAAAATCCAGTTCATGGGAGTTCTCCTCTTCTTGCTCCCAGATAATGATGTCGCGCGGCTTGCCGAACAAACGGCATTTCCCTACAGTTGTTGTAACAAAAAGTTATGCACATGGTCCGCCGATTGCCCTCTCTCAATGCGCTGCGCGCTTTCGAAGCAGCGGCGCGAAACGAAAGCTTCACGCTAGCTGCGCAGGAGCTTTTCGTGACCCATGCCGCGATCAGCCGGCACATGCGCGACCTCGAGGATTGGCTGGGCGTGCAACTCTTCCATCGCACGGGGCGCGGTGTCAGGTTGACCGATGCCGGTGCACGTTTCGGCCGGGAGCTCACGCCTCTCTTCGATCGCTTCGCCGCCGCGACCCGCGATATCATCGCAAGCGGAAAGGTTCGCACGCTCAAGGTTTCCGTCGAACCATCGATCGCTTCGCGCTGGCTCGTGCCGCGCCTTGGACGCTTCCATGAGCTCAATCCCGATATCGAGCTTTCGGTCGATCCTGAAAATCGGCTTGTCGATTTTCACACGGAAGAGGCGGATCTCGGCATCCGTTATGGTCCGGGCAATTGGCGGGACGCTGAGGCCTCGAAACTTTCGGAAGTCGAAGTGTTTCCCGTCTGCTCGCCGAAGCTCATCGCCGGTCGAAGCGATTTCAAGCCAGGCGATCTGACCGATTACGATCTTCTGCACGAGAGCCGGAAGGAATGGTGGGCGGACTGGCTCCTTGCGGCGAAAGTCGAGGGCGTCGAAGGCTGGCGCGGCACGATCTTTCAGAATCATCTGGCGATCGAGGCGGCCGAAGCTGGACAGGGCTTCGCCCTGGGTGATCAGATCCTGTGCACGGATGCGATCCTCGAAGGTTGGCTCGTGAGGCCGTTCAACATCGATATTCGGGAGACCTTCAGCTACTATATCGTCCGCGCGAAAGGCACGCGCGAATCTCCGCCCGCACAGGCCTTCCGCACCTGGTTGATCGGCGAAATGACCGAGACCAACCGGAAGTTCGCGCAAATCAAGGCGGGTGGCCGGACCAAGCCGGATCAAGTCCGGTCATCATGAGCGTCATCGTCAAGGCCGCGCATGACGACAAGGAGATCGACATTCCGGCGAAAGCCGCAAGACAGCCGTCACTCCGGCAACCCCGCGATCCGCATGTGTTTGATCCAGCGGTCGAGGCTTCCGGGGGCGGTCCATATCTTCCCCCACTTCGTGCGTTGATTGCTGATGGATTCGCCGGGAGAGTTCTGGAGGAAAACCGCAAGCGCTTCTTTCGCCGCCCGATCGTTTCCCAGACAAGCCTGGATCCCCGCAAGCATCTGATGTGCGCCGCTCAGTATTTTGGACATTTTCCGCATCGCTTTCAGCGCAGCCGTGCAATCGTTCTTTTCCCAGAGCGCCCAGCCCATCTGCCAGTGGAACCAGTCAGGGTGGAAAGGATCGAGACCCATTGCCTGCTTGATCCGATCAATGGCTTCGTCGAAGCGACCAACATAAAGCAGCGGGTCCGTACTGCTCACGAGGATCTCCGAATTGCTGGGATTTAGGGCAATCGCCTGATCGAACCGTGCAATGGCCTGCTCGATCTCGCCGGCCTCCATATGGATTTTGGCGCGGATATGATGCGCCTCGGCATCGTCCGGAGCGAGCCGGATGGCCTTGTCGGCGTTCTCGGTGGCGAGCTTCATCGCTTCGTCATGGCTATGTTTCCCCTGGTGCCACCCGAAATTCGCGTCATTGCGATAGGACCAGGCCAGCCCGATGTAGCCGAATTGGGCGTTCGGATCCGCTTTGATCGCCTTGAGTGCAAACTGCCGTAGCCGTTCGTTCCCCGCGGGCGAGAAGTCCTTGTTGAACTCGGCGTACCCCATCTGGTGATAGTGAAGCGCGCTGACCTGTGTGGCATCGCTCTTTGGCAAGGGTCGCTGGATCCTGCGCCCGACTCGATCCGCAAGCGTGCGGATGATTTCCTCCTGGACGACGAAAAGATCGCCAATCTCCCGGTTGTAGGTGTTGGCCCAGAGATGCGATCCGTCGCGCGCATCGAGCAATTGCGCAGTCACTTTCAACCGGTCTGCGATCTTCTGCTGGCTGCCTTCGAGCAGGTAGTCGACGCCGAGTTCATCTCCAATCTTCCTGGCGTCAATCGGCTGGTCGCGGTACTTGAAGCTCGAGTTTCGGGCAATGACGGTATAACTCTTGCTTCGCGAAAGCTCGGTGATGATCCCCTCGGCGATGGCGTCGCTGAGATATCCCTTATTCGCACCGGTACTGAAGTCGTCGAAGGGCAGGATCGCAATCCTGGGCATCTCGCTCGAAGTACCCGGCTCGGCTCGCCATTTTGCTGCGCCGTAATATGTGCCGATCGCGACCGCGACAAGAGCGGCAGCAGCCAGAAGGAAACTGTATCGGGTCTGCGAAGCTTCCATGCCGGCGGTGCCAGCTGTGCCTGCCGCGTCCAATTGCATGCTGTCCAGACGAATGCGGTACACGTGCACCGGGCGCGCAATGTTCTTGACTCGCTGATCGCCAAGATCCTCGTATGTGAGATCGAGTTTGGTCTCGATCTGGTCGAAAGCCTGCCGGGAGATACAAATCCCGCCGGGTGTGGCAAGCCCCTCCAGGCGGGCGGCGATGTTGACTCCGTCACCGTAGATGTCCGCGCCCTCGACAATGACATCGCCCAGATGCACGCCGATCCGGAGGTCGATGCGGCGCTCGTTGGGTACCTCTGTATTGCGTTCGGCCATGCCCCTTTGTATGGCGAGAGCGCACGCGACTGCGTCAACCACGCTGGCGAACTCGACAAGCACGCCATCGCCCATCACCTTGACTATACTGCCGTGGTGCTCAGCGATTTTGGGGTTGATCAACTCGTCCCGATGGCTCTTGAGCGCGCCAAGCACACCGACCTCATCCGCTTCCATGAGGCGTGAGTAACCAACCACGTCAGCTGCAAGAATCGCGGCGAGACGGCGCTCCATTGGCACAATCCCTCTCTACGATGGTACCGCTTGTGTGCAGCGAAAACCACAGCGAACTGCGCGAAGCGCGAAAGGGTCGTCAAAATTGGGCATTGCGGATTGTGAATCCACGCTAACCAATACCCAGGCGCATTACCACCAGCTGTCGGGACGGGCGGTGAACTGCGCCGCCGTTTCGATGACCTGTGCGGTGCGAAACAGCGTGGCCTCATCGAAGGGCTTGCCGATCAGCTGCAGTGCAAGCGGGAGGCCTTCGCTGTCGAGACCGGCCGGTACGGCGATGCCCGGAAGTCCTGCCATGTTCACGGTGACGGTGAACACGTCGTTGAGATACATCTGCACGGGATCGGTGATATCGCCGGGAGCGAAGGCGGCGCTCGGCGTCGCCGGCGTCAAGATCACATCGACCTTCGACCAGGCCTCGTCGAAGTCCCGCTTGATGAGCGTTCGGATTTTCTGCGCCTTCACGTAATAGGCGTCGTAATAACCGGCGGACAGGACATAGGTGCCGATCATGATGCGCCGCTGCACCTCGCGGCCGAATCCCTTGGCGCGCGTGTTCTCATACATGGAAATCACGTCCTCGCCCTTCTCGCGCAGGCCGTAGCGCACGCCGTCGTAGCGGGCGAGATTTGAAGAGGCCTCTGCCGGGGCGACGATGTAGTAGGCGGGAAGAGCATATTTGGTGTGCGGCAGCGAGACGTCGATGATCTCCGCGCCATGGCGCTTGAGCCATTCGGAACCCTTGTGCCACAGCGTATCGATGTCCTGCGGCATGCCCTCCATCCGATATTCCTTCGGAATGCCGACGCGCAGGCCGCGGATGTCGCCGGTCAGAGCCGCTCCATAATCGGGCACGGGCACGTCGACCGAAGTCGTGTCCTTGGGATCATGGCTCGCCATCGAGTTCAGCATGATCGCTGCATCGCGCACGTCGCGGGCGATGGGGCCGGCCTGGTCGAGAGAAGAGGCGAAGGCCACGATGCCCCAGCGCGAGCAGCGTCCATAGGTCGGCTTGATGCCCACGGTGCCCGTTAAGGCAGCCGGCTGCCTGATCGAGCCGCCGGTGTCCGTTGCCGTTGCCGCCGCGCAGAGATGAGCCGAAACGGCGGTTGCCGAGCCGCCCGACGACCCGCCTGGCACAAGGGCCGCGTTCGAACCCTTGCGCCGCCAGGGATTGATGACCTTGCCGTAACAGCTCGTCTCGTTGGAGGAGCCCATGGCGAACTCGTCCATGTTGAGCTTGCCCAGCATGACCGCCCCGTCTCGGAACAGATTGGCCGAGACGGTCGACTCATATGCAGGCTTGAAGCCATTCAGCACGTGACTGCAGGCCTGGGTGTGACCGCCCTTGGTCGCGAACAAATCCTTTATGCCGAGCGGAATTCCTTCGAGCGGCCTCGCCGTTCCCTCGCTCAGGCGTCGGTCCGACTCTTTGGCCATGGCCCGCGCCTGCTCGGGCGTTTCAACGACATAGGCGTTGAGGATCCGCGCCTTCTCCATCGCAGAGATATAGGCCTCTGCAAGGTCTAGGGCGGAGAATTCCTTTTTCCGCAACCCTTCGCGCGCGGCGGAGATCGTCAGATCGGTCAGATCGTTCATGAGAAATCGCGGCCTATTCGACGACTTTGGGCACGACGTAGAAGTCGTCCTCGGTGCGCGGCGCGTTGCTCGTCACAGCCGCAGGATCAAAGCCTTCGGTCACGACATCGTCGCGCATCTTCATCGACATTTTCACGACCGAGGTCATTGGCTCCACGTCGGTCGTATCCACCTCGTTCAGCATCTCGATCCATTGAAGAATGGAGTTGAGCTCGCCCGCGAGGCGAGGAAGATCATCATCGCTCACTTTGATGCGAGCGAGCTTGGCGATCCGGCGCACGGTGTTCTGGTCGATGGACATGCTTCTGCCTTGGAATGCGCGGCTTGATAACACTCGTGACTGGGGGGGCGCAATATTGACCTAATGACTTTCTTCATCACCTGCCTTGACCTGCTGGACCTTGGCGTTGAGGAACCTTCAACTTCATCTTCTGCCTTCCTCCAGCGTCGAAATTTGCGAGGTCGAGCCACCGGTCGAACGCCTGGCGGGCCGGCGGCCATTCCTTGTCGATCATCGAGAACCATGCCGTGTCGCGGTTGCGGCCCTTGACGATCATGTGCTGGCGGAAGACCCCTTCGAAGGTGAAACCATATCTCTTGGCGGCGCGTCGGGACGGTTCGTTGAGGGCATCGCATTTCCACTCCAGCCGGCGAACCCCCAGATCCTCGAAGGCGTGGCGCATCATCAGATAGATAGACTCCGTTGCCTCGCGCGTGCGCTGGAGTGCCGGCGAGAGCCAGATATGGCCGATCTCGATCACCCCGTTTGTTCCATCGTGGCGCATGAAGGCGCCCATGCCGGCCGCCCTGCCCTCGGTCTTCGGCACGAAGGCATGAAAGAGCGGATCGGCGCTCGTCTCACGCGCCGCCAGCCACGCCGTGAACTGTTCGAGATCGTCGAAGGGTCCATAGCCCATATAGGTCCATACATTCCCCTCCGGATCGGAACCGGCAAAGGACCGGTAGAGATCATGCGCGTGTTTGCCGGCAGAGACTTTTTCGAGCAGCACGTAGCGCCCGAACAGCGGGCGTCCGTCAGGCTTGGCGCCCGCCGGCAGGGGTTCGACCTTGGGTCCGACTGGCCGCTCCGGCTGCATCGTCATTCGATGCCCGAGGCGATGAGTTCGCCTCCTTGCAGCTCGTAAAGGATGTTGCACACACCATCCTCCACCGGGCAGGCTGTTTTCTCGTCCTGGGCGGAGCTTAGGAGCTTCATGGGCTTGCCGGGCGCGCGGCGGATGTCGAGAACTTCGCCCGGCATCACGATCGGCTCGTAGCCTTTCTCAGCCGACAGAAATATCAGGGACTGGTCGCAGGCTCTGGAGGGCCCGGGCGGATCCTTGGCGCAGGAGAGCCGGCAGACCGCCAGGATAAACTCATCGCCGCGATGATCATTGAGCTCGCTCCGGGTCAGTGCTCCGTCGGGAATCACGAGATCGCCCCTCTCGGCCAGGCGGCAAAGCGACTCTCGCGTCGCAAGCTCGGCCTCGACAGTCGCCGGCACGTCTTTGCGCAGCACGGATTGGGCCGGCTCCGCATGCGACGCCCCCGCTGCAATGAGACAGCTCAAGGCGAAAAAGAGACAGCGGCTCACAGCGAGATGCTCTCGCCGATGCGCAAAGCCTTGACCGACTTTTTTGACGCGCCCATGGCCTTGATGAAGCGCGACGGGTCGGGCAGCAAATAGCCGGGGAAAGTCGCGTAATGGCAGGGAATGATGATCTTGAACTTGAAAAACGTCCGGCAGGCGTAGGCCGCCGTTTCCGGATTCATGGTGAAACGGTCGCCGATCGGCACGAGGCCGACGTCGGGCCTGTGGAGCTTCTGAATGAGGGCCATGTCGCCGAATATGGCCGTGTCGCCCATATGATAGACCGTGCGTTTCTCGCGCTTGGAACGGATGACGAGGCCGGAAGGGTTGCCGAGATAGACGCCGTTGGAGGACGACGAGTGGAACGCCTGCACGAAGGTGATGTCGAAATCATCCGTATAGACCGAGCCGCCGGTGTTGGTCGGCTCGATCTTTTCCACGCCTTGCTTGCCGAGATGGCTCGTGATCTCGAAGACGGCGATCAGCGTGGCGCCATTCGACTTGCAGATGGAGACGCTATCGCCCACGTGATCGTCGTGGCCATGGGTGAGGGCGACATGGGTCGTGCCTCTCGCCGCCTCTTCGACGCTCCCCTTGAACACCGGACTGCCTGATAGGAATGGATCGATCATGAGCACCGAGCTTCCCGTCTCGATGCGAAAAGCAGACTGGCCGAACCAGGTGATTTTCATAGGACCGCCTCCTTCGCGGGCAGGTATGGTGCTGTGAAAGGTTCGGCCGATCAAGTCCGGCCACGCCGAAACTCCGGGCAGCTCTTTGGGGAGCCTCCGGGCGAAGGAGTGTGGAGCGCGAGATGCGCTGCATCTTATATTTAGTGGCAACGCATTCGCGCTCCACCGGCGATTTCTGTCCGGCCGCACACACATTCCCTAACGTCTCTCAGACATAGGCCCTGAGAGG
>DATBMX010000194.1:0-3825 GCA_036554625.1 Aestuariivirgaceae bacterium | reverse complement strand
AGCGGCTGGTGCGCCGACCGTTTCGGCGCGCGCGCCATCTTCCGCCTGGCGATTGCGATCTTCTCCATCGCTTCGATCGGCTGCGGCTTCGCGCAATCGCTCGAGGCGCTTGTCGCGGCTCGGGCGCTGCAGGGATTGGGCGGCGCGCTCATGGTGCCGGTGGGACGGATCATTATCCTCAGGCTCGTGCCGAAAAACGAACTTCTGGGCGCCATGGCCTTCCTCACTGTGCCGGCGCTCATCGGGCCGCTCGTCGGACCGCCGGTGGGCGGTTTCATCACCACCTATTTCCATTGGCGGTGGATTTTCTGGATCAACGTGCCCTTCGGCATTCTCGGCATACTGCTCGCCAGCAGATTGATGCCGCGACTCAAATCGGACGCGCCGCCGCCCCTCGATCTGTTCGGCTTCGTGCTTTCCGGGCTGGGGCTGGGGGCGACGATCTTCGGCCTTACCACGCTCTCGCGCAGCCTGTTTTCGCCTGCCGTAGCCCCGGCGCTGACGCTCGCAGGCGCGGCGCTGCTCGCAGCCTATGTGCTGCATTCGCGGCGCGTCGCCAACCCGATTCTCGACCTCGGTCTCCTCAAGCTCGAGACCTTCCGCTCGAGCCTCTTCGGCGGCGCTCTGTTCCGTATCGGCGTTGGCGCCATACCCTTTCTCCTGCCCTTGCTGCTGCAGGTGGGTTTCGGGCTCGATCCTTTCGCGACGGGGCTTCTCACCTTCGCCGCGGCCATCGGAGCAATCAGCATGAAGCTTGTGGCGCCGAGGCTTCTGCGCCGCTTCGGCTTTCGCCAAGTTCTCGTGGTCAACACGCTGCTCGGCTCGCTGTTCATCGGCATCAACGCGCTGTTCACGGAAGCGACGCCGCATTGGTTGATGTTCATGGTGTTCATGGCGGCAGGCTTCTTCCGCTCGCTGCAGTTCACGAGCGTCAATGCGCTGGCCTATGCCGATGTGCCGGGCGAGGCGATCAGCAGCGCATCCACGCTCGCCAATGTGGCGCAGCAGCTTTCCCTGTCGCTCGGCGTGGCGGTGGCCGCCTTCGTCCTCGAGGCGGCGCTCGGCTTCGATCACGCGGCGATGCCAACGGCGCGGGAGATCAAGATCGCCTTCGTGACGATCGCCCTCATCTCGGCCACGGCAGCCTTCGTGCACCTCGGCTTGTCACCTCAGGCCGGACAATCGCTCTCGGGACAGGCCATGCGAAAACAGGAAGCGCCGGCGGAGTGACAACATCACTCCGCCCGCTCGACGAAGCTGTCGAGGACGCGCTTCTCGCCGGCCTTTTCGAAATCGATGGTGAGCTTGTTGCCGTCGACTCGCAGAATGCGGCCATAGCCGAATTTCTGGTGAAAGATGCGCTCGCCCAGGACGAAGGCGCTGGACGCACCGGCGTCGCGCGCGACGAGCTCGCCCTCGATGATGCGCGGCGCCGAGCGCAAGCCGCGGCCTTCTTCATAGGCCTGTTTGGCCCGCTGCCAGCCGGGCGTCGCATAGCTGCCCGAGAAGGGCGATAGATCGTCGAAGCGCGAGCCGCCGAAGCCGCTGAGCCCATGGCCGCCATAGCTTGTCGACATGGGCGCGATTTCGACCTCCGCTTCCGGAAGCTCGTCGATGAAGCGCGAGGGAAGGGCGTTCTGCCACATGTTGTGGGCGCGACGGTTCTGGGCGAAGGATATGGTCACTCGCTCCTTGGCGCGCGTGATGCCGACATAGGCCAGGCGCCTTTCCTCCTCGAGGCCGGCACGGCCCTTCTCGTCGAGCGAGCGCTGGTGGGGAAAGAGGCCTTCCTCCCAGCCGGGCAGGAAAACGGTGCGGAACTCAAGGCCCTTGGCGGAATGGAGCGTCATGATGTTGACGCGGTCCTCGGCCTCGACCGTGTCCGTGTCCATGACCAGGGCGATGTGCTCGAGAAAACCTGTCATGGTGTCGAATTCGGCCATCGATCGCACGAGCTCTTTCAAATTCTCGAGCCGGCCTTGCGCTTCCGGGCTTCTGTCGTTCTGCCACATCTGGGTGTAGCCAGACTCGTCAAGAATGATCTCGGCAAGCTCTGTATGCGGAAGAGAGTCGAGCAGCGAGCGCCAACGGGCGAAAGACTGCAGCAGGGCGGCGAGCGAATTGCGCGTGCGCGCCGGCAGTTCGTCGGAGTGCGCCAGCGCCTCGGCGGCGCGGTGGAGCGAGGCGCCGGCAGAGCGCGCATATTGATGCATGCGCTTCACGGATGAATCGCCGATGCCGCGCTTGGGCGTATTGACGATGCGTTCGAAGGCGAGGTCGTTGTCGGGCGACACCGCCACCTTGAAATAGGCGAGCGCATCGCGAATTTCCTGGCGCTCGTAGAAACGCGGGCCGCCGATGACGCGATAGGGAAGCCCCAGGGTGATGAACCGGTCCTCGAAGGCGCGCATTTGGAAGGACGCGCGCACCAGGATCGCCATGTCGTTCAGGCGTTCCCGCTGACGCTGCAGGCTTTCGATATCGTCGCCGACGGCGCGGGCCTCCTCATCGCTGTCCCAATGGCCGCGCACGATGATCTTCTTGCCTTCCGACACGTCGGTGCGCAGCGTCTTGCCGAGGCGGCCCTCGTTCTTCGCGATGAGGCCGGACGCGGCGGCAAGGATGTGCGGCGTCGAGCGGTAGTTGCGCTCGAGCCTGATCACCCTGGCGCCAGGGAAGTCGTTCTCGAAGCGCAGGATGTTGTCGACCTCCGCGCCGCGCCATCCGTAGATCGACTGGTCGTCGTCCCCGACGCAGCAGATGTTGCGATGGCCCTGCGCCAGGAGTTTGAGCCACAGATATTGGGCGACATTCGTGTCCTGATATTCATCCACCAGCATGTATTTGAAGCGGCGCTGGAATTTCTGCAGAACATCGGCATTTTCCTGAAACAGGCGCAGGCATTCGAGCAGGAGATCGCCGAAGTCGCAGCTGTTCAATATCTTGAGGCGCTCCTGATACTCCGCATAAAGCTGGGGCGCCTTGCCGCTGGCGAAGCCGTGGGCCTCGCCGGCTGGAATCTTGTTGGGCGTGAGGCCGCGGTTCTTCCAGTGATCGATGAGGCCGGCGAGCTGGCGCGCGGGCCAGCGCTTCTCATCGATGCCATGCGCTTCGATGACCTGCCTTAGGAGTCTCACCTGATCGTCGGTATCGAGAATGGTGAAGCCGGGCTTGAGTCCGACGAGCTCGGCGTGGCGGCGGAGGATCTTGACGCCGATCGAATGGAAGGTGCCAAGCCATGTCATGCCCTCGACGACGCCGCCGATGAGGGCGGAGATGCGATCCTTCATCTCGCGCGCCGCCTTGTTGGTGAAGGTGACGGCAAGAATCTGGCCAGGCCAGGCCTTGCCGGTGGCGAGGATGTGGGCGAGCCGCGTCGTCAGCACGCGCGTCTTGCCGGTGCCGGCGCCGGCGAGGACGAGGAGGGGACCATCGAGGGTGAGCACGGCGGCACGCTGCTCGGAGTTGAGCCCGGCGAGATAGGGCGGCTCGCCCTGCGCCATGGCGCGCGCGGCCGTTCCGCCCGAGCGGAAGTCGGGGGGAGGGGCGTCATCGAAGTCGCCGAGATCGATCGGTCTTGTGGCCACCGTCCTGTCCACGATTCTGTTCAAGTCTTGCCCCTATATAGCAATTGAATTGGGGCTTGGGGTAGGCGGCCACGCCGAAACTCCGGGCAGCTCTTTCGGGAGCCTCCGGGCGAAGGAGTGTGGAGCGCGAGATGCGCTGCATCTTATATTTAGTGGCAACGCATTCGCGCTCCACCGGCGATTTCTGTCCGGCCGCACACACATTCCCTAACGTCTCTCAGACATAGGCCCTGAGAGG
>DATBMX010000184.1:0-2797 GCA_036554625.1 Aestuariivirgaceae bacterium | reverse complement strand
GTCTTAAAGACGAGTGAATCCGCACCGGTCCTTTGCTGCTAAATGCGAACAAAGCCAGTGCAGCTGGTTTTCTGATTAATGTTTGGTGAAGGCCGCCGGCAGACCGGCGGCCCCGTCGACGCTCCCTGGCGCTTAGCCGCTGGTGAGCTTGTTTTCGACTTCTTGGAAGATTCCGGTGAGGGCGGTGCCGACTTCGAACACTATGACCACGATGGCAACGCCGATGCCGGCGGCGATGAGGCCATATTCAATGGCGGTCACTCCAGATTCGTCCTTCAGGAAACGCGCAAGCTTTGTCATGACTTCTGACTCCACGATATGAAAACTGCTTTCACCAGTGTGCTATCACTGCGACTGCGAGGCACCTGCCCCCACAGATCAGGCGCTACGATAAGTTGAGCGTGTTAATGGGATGTGAATCCAGGGTTGTCGAGTTCGAGGCAAATTGGCTCTTCTCGATCTTGGTTAGTTTTTCGTTGTCAGATCGCTTCGCGCATCAGCGCTAACACGCGTAAGGCTTCATTCACCAATTTCGGGTCGAATAGGAGATGGAGCCATCGCCGCTCCCGTGACCAGATTCCAAGAGGAAGACCAATGCGCGTCATTCGCACCCGTTCATGCCTTGCGAGCCTCGCGGCCGCCTTCATCAATCTCGCGCTCGCCACGGGAACGGCGGCGTCGGATGCGAATATTACGGTCTATGCCGACCAGGCCAAGATCATAAAGGTGAGTGGCCTGCCCGCATCGGTCGTCGTCGGCAACCCGATGATCGCCGATGTGTCGATCCAGGGCGGAGTGCTCGCCGTGCACGGACGGCATTTCGGCAATACCAACCTGATCATTCTCGACAATCACGGCAATGAGCTGGCGGCGCTGCAGGTGAATGTGGTGCGGGCGGAACGCAACAATGTCGAGATCTTCAAGGGCGGGGCGGAAGGCAAGATCGTCGGCAAGTACTCTTATGTATGCGCGCCCGATTGCGAGAGCATCATCATGCCGGGCGACGATAACGACTATAATGCATCGATCGCCGGACAGATCTCGTCGAAGACCAAGGAAGCGCTGTCGAGCGCGCAGACCGGCGGCCAGCAGTAACGAGAAGATTAACCTTAAGGCGCGATAGCACCCAGCACCTCTGGGAATTGCATAAAATTTGAATGACTCCGTTAGGCACCGGTCAGGGACAGGCTGATAGCTTCAGGCGCCGAGCCAAGTGTGCCGGAAGAAGCATGCAGGGCTTCAAGTATCACTGAGGAGTCAAGCTATGAGCAGGGACGGGGCTGGCGGATTTTCGCGGCTGCTCAAAAGATATCGCCGGAACGAAGACGGCGCCACGGCGGTCGAATTCGCCATGGTCGGCGCGCCTTTCCTTTATCTCCTATGCGTCATTCTGGAAATGGGACTCATGCTGTTCAGCGAATACGCCATTGAACACGCGACAGCCCAGGCGGCGCGCCTCATCCGGACGGGACAGGCGCAAAACAACGGCATGTCGGCGGCCGGCTTCAAGGAAGTGGTGTGCGACAACGTGCCGTTCCTCGACTGCGAGTCGAAGCTGTTCGTCGATGTGCGCAAATATGACGACTTCGCCGACGTTGCCGCGCCGAGCTCCATCACGACCGACGGGGAAGGCAATTCCGAAATGTCGGATGAAATTACGGTCAGCGCGCAGTTCGATCCCGGCGGACCTGGAGATGTGGTCGTGGTGCGGGTCTATTACGCGTGGGACCTTTTCGTTCCGGGCATTCCCGGCATGAGCGGCTTTTCCAATCTCTCCAGCCACCGACGGCTCCTGTCGTCGACTTTCGCGTTCCAGAACGAACCTTATACGGAAGAATAGGATGACAAGGCGCATTACAATGCCAGGAGCTCTCACAAGAATCGCGTCCAAGTGGCGCGCGCTGTGGAAAGATCTGCGGGGGGTGGCGGCCATCGAGATGGCGATCATCTTCCCGGTCATGGTGATTCTCTACATCGGGCTCGTGGACATCACCAATCTCCTGATGGTCAACCGCCGTGTGACGCTGACGACAAGCACGCTCGCCGATCTCGTCACCCAGGCGGACACGTCGATCACGATGGCCGATATCGACGGCGTGTTCGAATCGGCGCGATCGATCTTCGAGCCCATGGCGGTCGACGGAATCTCGCTCAATCTGTGGGCATTCCGCATGGAGGACGGGTCGCCGGAACTGCAGTGGCAGTATACCAACGGCGTGACCTGCGGCTCGGCGCCCGACGGCGGCGAGGACATGGAAAGCCTCATGGAAGACGGCAATGACATAATCGTCGGGCGGGTGTGCTACTATCAGGAGGCAATCCTCGGCAGCCTGTTCAGCGTGGACACATTCGAGCTCGAGGATGAGCTGATGCTGCGGCCCCGGCAATCGGCAACGCTCGACTGCACCGACTGCCCCACCGGCTGACCGCTTCTTCCCCTCTTTCACCCCCGCCGAGGCGGCGTTAAATTGCCGCCCTCACCTCGGGCGGGCTCTTGGATCCAATCGTTTTCATAGCGGTGCTCGCAGCCGCCGTCATGCACGCCGGCTGGAATGCGATGCTGAAGCTGGAGCTCGATCGACTGCGCTCCATGCTGCTCCTGACATTCGCCATGGGCAGTTTCGGGCTGATCACGCTTGGCCTCACCCATTGGCCTCATGCCTCGTCGCTTCCTTTCGTGCTCGCATCTGCCGTTATTCATACGGGCTACAAGCTGTTCCTCGTTAAGGCTTATGAGTCGGGCGATCTGTCGCAGGTCTATCCGCTGGCGAGAGGAACTGCGCCGCTGCTCACCACC
>DATBMX010000151.1:0-7118 GCA_036554625.1 Aestuariivirgaceae bacterium | reverse complement strand
TTCCCCAGAGTCTGCGCATTGATTATCCCTCTCGTCTCCGGCGTCGAGGCGCAGTTGACCGACAGGAAGTCACAGTGGGGCAGCATGTCGGCGAGGGTCGGATGGTAGCGCGCCCCTGATTCCTGGCCCGGCTCGAGCCTGCGGCGATTGTGATAATGAATCTCCATATCGAAGCCGCGTGCCCGCTTCGCCAGCGCCTGGCCGATGCGACCCATGCCGAATATGCCAAGCTTTTTCCTCGTGACGTCATGACCGAGCGGTGCCGTGGGCGACCATGATGTCCAGCGGTTCTCGCGCACCATGCGCTCGCCCCAGGAGGCCCCCCTGGCGGCGCCGAGGATGAGGAGCATTGCGATATCGGCGGTAGCGTCGGTAAGCACGTCGGGAGTATTGGTGACGGCAATGCCGCGCGCCTTGGCGGCCGCCAGATCGATGTGATCGTATCCAACAGAGAAAGTGGCGATGATACGCACGGATCGGGGCAGGGTGCTCAGGAGATCGGCCGTGTATCTTTCGCCGGGCGTAACGAGAAGGCCATCGGACCCTTCCGACTTGTCCCTTATGTCCTGCGCCTGCATGGGAATGTCATGGGCGTTCAGCAACGCGTCAAAATCACGCGAGAGACGCGCCTCGACGGGCTGAGGCAATTTGCGCGTTACCAGAATCTTCGTTTTTCGGGACATGGAGGGAGCCTTTGGTTTGAGCCCGGCGTTCTTGAATTCCATTGCAGGGAAGGAGGCAATGGCCTACCCATGTCAACCATTCAAGAAGGAGATTTGCAACCGTGAGGCCCGGAACAGCGACAGTTTTTGCTGCCTTGGCGCTGCTTGCCATGGCAGAGCCAAGCCTCGCCGTGTCTCCAGGGGCGGTGCGACTACAGCCGCATGTGGCCGTCTATGATCTTTCGCTGCTCAAGGCACGCAGCAGGGCGGGCATAAGCGGCGTGAACGGCCGGCTGGCTATCGAAGTATCGGGTTCCGAATGTGAAGACTGGACGGTGAATTTCCGCATGGTCAGCCAGTTTCAAACTGAGGATCAGAGCACACGCCTGCTCGACACGCAAAGCTCCACATGGGAGTCGGGTGACGGAAAAGCGCTCAACGTCTCCCAGCGCCACTTCGTGGACAGCTCTCTTGATTCGGAGTCGAAAGTGAGCGTGTCGAAGGACGCGAACGGCCGCACGCACGGCACGCTCGACAAGCCGAAGGCCCAGGAATTCGAGCTGGCCGTTGACACGATCTTTCCAGTCAAGCACCTGCAGCGACTGCTGGACGCAGCCGAGCAAGGCAGGCACACCGACAAAAGCGCAGTCTTTGACGGCACCGAGGGCACGAAATCCTACACGGCGATCACCTTCATCGGAAGGCCTCGCCAGCAAGGCCACAAGACCGACCTGCATTCCTTGGGCGGCGAGCAGCTGAAGTCCGTCAAGGCCTGGCCGACGATGATCAGCTATTATGACCAGGCGCAAAGCAAGAACAATGAGGGCATTCCAAGCTATGAAGTGTCGGTCGAGATGTTCGAGAATGGCGTGTCGGGCGACATGGCGATCGACTATGGCGACTATTCGCTCAACGCAAAGCTCGCGAAGCTCGAGCTGAAGCCCTACGGGACCTGCCAGTAGGACCCGCTTACTTTCCGCCAAGCGGCGTCTGCTGATGGAATGCCATCTTCCATCCCCCGTTGCGCCTTTTGTAGATGGTGCTGACCAGTGCCTCATAGGCTTCGCCATTGTCACGGACTGCGCTCGCCTTGTAGCTCAGAACGGCCACATCGTCGGCGAGAGGCAGGAAGTTCCTGTCTTTCAAGTCGAGCTTGCGCCAGCGGTTGGGATTCTTGATGGTGCCGGCAATCTGTTCCTTGTCCATCAACCCCGCCATTTCAGTGAAAACCACGAGGCATTTGTCATCGAGGTTTCGGCGGTAAAACTCTGCGTCCCCGGTCCAGAATTTCTCTTCCATTCTGAACAGATCGTCGCGTGACATGAGGCAAATCCTCCCTTGCTCAAACTTTCTTTCGCGCCTAGTCGTCCATCCAGTCGGGCGGATTGCCCGGCGGGTTCTCCACCGAAGCATCGCGCTTGAAGACGAGCCCCTTCTCGACCGCGGCCGGGCCAAACTTGTCGCGCAGGCGGTCCATGGCCCGTTCCGCGCGCGCCTTGAAGCGCATTGAGAGTTCGAGGTCCTCGAGTTCCTTGTCCGCACCGGCGGTGGATAGATTCGAGAGGCTCACTCCTATGAGCCGAAAGGCGGTGCCGTCGGCTTCGCGTCTGAGGAGGATGCGGGCGGTAGCGAAAATCCGCTCGGCAAGCTGAGTCGGGTCGGCGATGGTTTGGCTCCGCGTGCGCAATCGGAAGTCCCTGGTTTTGAGCTTGAGCACGATTGTCGAGCCGGCAAGGTCAGCGCGCTTGGTGCGGCGTGAGACCTTTTCGGTCATCTGCCACAGGATGCGCTCGAGCTCCGCCGGTTCACTGATGTCCTCAGAAAAAGTGGTCTCGGCGCCGATACTTTTCGCTTCATCGCTCAAAGAGACCTCGCGCTCGTCCTCGCCGCGGGAGAGATGATAGAGACGATGCCCCAGGGCGCCGAACCGCTGGATCAATTCGCGCCGTTCCATCGTCTGCAGCTGCCCGATTGTCGTGATGCCCTGCCTGGCGAGTTCGGCCTGCATCATCTTTCCCACGCCCCAGATCAGCGACACGGGCCTATCGCTCAGGAAGCCCTTGGCATCGGCGCGGCCGATCACGGAGAAGCCGCGCGGCTTGTCGAGATCGGAAGCGACCTTGGCGAGATATTTGTTGTAGGAAAGCCCGATCGACACTGAAATTCCTGTCTCGGCTTCAACGCGATTCGCCAGTCTTGCAAGGGAGCATGCGGGCGATGCCTCATGCAGTCGCTCCGTGCCGGAAAGGTCGAGAAAAGCCTCGTCGATCGATAGAGGCTCCACGAGAGGCGTGAACTCGAGCATGAACCTGCGCACTTGGCGGCCAACTTCTGCATAGCGCTCCATGCGTGGGCTCACCACCACCGCTTCGGGGCATAATTCAAGCGCCTTGAACATCGGCATGGCGGAGCGCACGCCGGGAATTCGCGCCACATAGCAGGCGGTCGCTACGACTCCGCGCTTGCCGCCGCCCACGATCACTGGCTTGTCTCTGAGTTCCGGATTGTCGCGCTTTTCGACGGCCGCATAGAAGGCGTCGCAGTCGATGTGGGCAATGGAAAGCTGATGCAGCTCGGGATGCCGCAAAAGTCGCGGGCTATGGCAGCGCGCGCAGCGGCTCTCCTTCTCGCCGGCGGTGGTCAGGCAGTCGCGGCAGAAGCCATTTGGATGGCGGGGAAGAGCTCCATGCTCCATGGCGCAAGAACCATATCACCTCCATCTCTCTCCAGCGACGGACTCCCTTTGTTCGTCAGACGTATCCACAAGCTGGTTCCAGCTTTCTCTGAATGACGACAATTCGGACTATCCATGCACGTGAAGCTTGTGGTGCGGGAGGGCTGCCGGTCTCATAGGCTGGGATGGCGAGGAGACCGTCGAATGTACAAGCTCTACAATGTAAAGCGCTGGGGGTCGATGGCGCCGCATTTCGTGCTCGAGGAGCTGGGCGTTCCCTATCAGAACATCTGGATGACGCCGGAACAGGTGAGCTCCGAATCGTTCAGAGAGATCAGCCCTCTCGGTTTCATTCCCGCCCTAGGGCTCCCTGACGGCCGCACTATCGTCGAATCCATGGCAATCGTTGCTTTCCTGACGGAAGCACATCACGACCGCAAGCTTGCGCCTGAGCTGGGGAGCACAC
The DNA here is from genome assembly GCA_036554625.1 of Aestuariivirgaceae bacterium. Classification (GTDB taxonomy): domain Bacteria; phylum Pseudomonadota; class Alphaproteobacteria; order Rhizobiales; family Aestuariivirgaceae; genus DATBLQ01. The sequence goes on along the minus strand of DATBMX010000151.1, from coordinate 3,316 downwards.
AGGGCGCCGTTTATCTATCCCTTCTTGCCTTTATGGCCTGCAACATCTACGGCAATATGAACGTGGCCGTGTTCTCCACGGACTACTCGAGCGATCCCGCGGTGCAGGCGCCTATCCGTGCTCATGCGGAGCGATCCTACCATCACGCCTTCGACATTCTTGATCGGCGCCTGGCGGACGAAGGACCGTTCCTGTTGGGCGAGGCATTCTCGGCGGCCGATCTCTATCTCTTCGTCATGACGATCTGGGCGAAGCCCAGCGAAAAGGCGCTCCTCGAAAGATGCATGTCGATCGCCCGGTTGAGCGAGCATGTTCGCGGTCGCCCCAAACTCGAGGCGGCGCTCAAATCACATGACGTCATGAATGTGTCAGGTACCCCTGCATGAACCTAACCGACCAGCAGCGCACGATGGAAACGCTCTACTGGTGGGGCGTGCCAACTCTTTTTCGCGCGCCGCACGATCCCGATCCGCGCCGCTGCGATATTGCGCTCGTCGGTGTGCCCCACAGTTCCGGGAATGGCTCGACCGAGCGCGATCAGCATTTGGGTCCGCGCGCCGTGCGACATGTCTCAGCGCACAACCGGCGTTATCATCAGGCATTCGACTTCTCTCCCTGGGAGTCCTGCCGCATCCATGATCTGGGCGACGTGCCATTGCCGGAAGCCATGGACAATGAGAAGTGCGTTGAACGCATCTCGGCATTCTTTCGCCTGATTGCCGATGCCGGCGTGCCCGCCGTCTCGATCGGCGGCGATCATGGCATCACGGGCGCCATCCTTCAGGCGCTCGCCGGAAGCGACTCGAAGCTCACGGCTGGAAGCAAGGCCGCCCTCCTGCATTTCGACGCTCATACAGACGCCTATGAAAGCCTGCCGCATTGGATGGGCGCGGTGAAATCAGCGGCGCATTGGGCAGCCTATCTCGTCAGACAGGGCAATGTGGACGCCACGCGCAGCATCCAGCTTGGCATGCGCGGAAATCCGCGAACCAAGGATTGGCTCAAGCCGTCTTATGAACTTGGCTATCATGTCATCACCATGGCCGAATATCGCAGCCGCGGCGGGCAATATTGCTGCGATGCGATCCGCTCGCGCCTTGGTGACATGCCGGTATACATCACCTTCGATCTCGATTGCCTCGATCCGGCGGTGGCGCCGGGCGTTTCCAACATCGAGGCGGGCGTTAGCGGCTGGACGATCGACGAGGCCAATCTGCTTCTGCGCGCCGCCCGCGGCCTGAACGTTATCGGCGGCGACGTCGTTTGCCTGATGCCGACGAAAGACCACAGCAACAACATCACCGCCATGATTGCTGCCCATATGATGTTCGAGATCGTCAGCCTCATCGCCGATAGAAGGCGGTGAATGCCTCGCTTCGTCTCCTGTCCAATGAGACTGCTCATCTCGCGGCTTTCGCCGGAATGACGGGGGGAAGAGAGGCTATGACGCGCGTTAGCCGAGGGAGGGGTCGAGGATCTGCAATGCCGCCGACGGGAGGGTGGGCGCGAGGCGTTCGGCCGTGCAGAATTCAACGAGGAGGCGTTCATCGCCGAGCAGGTGCTCCAGGACGGCAACTTGAAACTGAGTCTCCCTGACCAGGCTTGCAACTGCCTGCGGTTTCACGCCGGTGAGGTTTATGAAACGTTGAAATCGGCCTGGGTCCTCCGCCAGAAACGCCAGCGCCTTGAGCGAAATAGCCTGCGCCCCGTCTGCATCCATGGTCGTTTTTGCCATTTGCTTTGCGAGTGATTTACCACAAATTGAGGGGCATATCAGTGCGATTGCCCGGTTAAAGCCTTGGTTACTTAATGGGCCCAGTATGACCCCCGACATAAGCAGTCTTGAAATCCCTCGGGAAATCAAGCGGAACCGCAACAAATGGATGGATCACCTTGCTGAACGGTGTTGCCACGATGAATAGTCGACCGACTGCCTCGGATCATCGTCCAGGCGTGAAGTCGATCCTCATTGTCGAGGACAATGAGCTCAACATGAAGCTGTTCAGCGATCTGCTGGAGGCGCATGGGTATCGCGTCATCCAGACGCGCGACGGCCTTTCCGCTCTCGATCTGGCTCGCCGTCACAAGCCCGATCTCGTGCTCATGGACATCCAGCTGCCCGAGGTGTCGGGCATCGAAGTCACCAAATGGATGAAGGAAGCCGACGATCTTAAGCACATTCCCGTCATCGCCGTAACCGCCTTCGCCATGAAGGGCGACGAGGAGAAGATCAAGGAAGGCGGCTGCGAGGCATATATTTCCAAGCCCATTTCCGTTTTGAGCTTTTTGCAGACCATTGATGGATTCTTGAAGAAAGCGTCATGACTGCTCGTGTTCTCGTCGTTGATGATATTCTGGCCAATGTTCGCCTCCTCGAAGCCAAACTGACGGCGGAGTATTTCGAAGTTCATACCGCCATGAACGGCCTCGATGCGCTGGAGATCGTTCATCGCGTCAAACCCGATATCGTACTGCTCGATGTGATGATGCCCGGCATGGACGGAATCGAGGTTTGCCGGCGCATCAAGAGCAACAGCCAGACTCACCATATCCCAGTCATCATGGTCACAGCGCTGGACCAGCCGGATGACAGGGTGCGCGGCCTGGAAGCGGGATCTGACGATTTCTTGACGAAACCGGTAAGCGACGTCGCGTTGTTCTGCCGCGTGAAGAGCCTGATTCGCCTCAAGATGCTCACGGACGAGCTGCGCTCTCGCGCTGCCGCCAGCGAATCCATGGGCCTCGTCAAATTGGCCGGCCATGACATTCTCGCTGATCACCCGGGCAAGGTCCTCCTTATCGACAACCGCAACAATCTGATCAGCAGGATCAAGGGTACGATCGGCGAGCGTCACGAGATCAAGACGATCGACGATCCGCAGTTGGCGCTGTTCGAAGCGACCGAGCATGGATATGAGCTGATCATCATCAGTCTCGATTTCGAGACTTTCGACGGACTTCGCCTGTGCTCGCAGCTACGCTCCCTGGAGCGCACGCGCCAGGTGCCGATTCTCATCATCGTCGATCCTGACGACACCGAGCGGCTCATGCGCGCTCTCGACATGGGCGTGAACGACTATTTGCTCCGTCCCGTGGACAAGCAGGAGCTTTTGGCGCGCGTCAACACGCAAATCAGGCGGTGGCGCTACACGGAACAGCTGCGCAACAATGTTCGGCAATCGATCGAGATGGCCGCCACCGATGCCCTCACCGGTCTTTACAATCGCCGCTTCATGGAAAAGCAGCTGTCGGCGCTGGCCCTGGCCGCCGCCAATCGCGGCAAGCCGCTTGCCGTGCTCGTCATAGACGTCGATTA
>DATBMX010000123.1:0-1698 GCA_036554625.1 Aestuariivirgaceae bacterium | reverse complement strand
ACGAGGCGAGACATGACGGATTGAGACAATGCTCGCAGAGCCGCGGCAGATACATCAGAAACGTCTGCTCGAACTGGCCGTAGATCTCCTTTTCGATGCCATCGAAATTATAGTCGCGCGAGCGCCGGGAGAACTCGCCGCCGAGATCGTCCTCCCAGTTGCCGCTCCATTCGATTTTTGTCAGCACCTCGCCGGTGACCAGCGAACGCGGTTTGGCTGACGGCTGCGCCTCCAGTTCCGGCGCTTGCTGCAGCCAGTCGTATTCAAAGGTGTAGGGCTCGTAGAAATCGTCGATCTCGGGAAGCTCGGGGTTGGCGAATATTTTTGAGAGTATTCTCCACTTCGATCCCTGGCGCGGCTCAATCTTGCCGTTCTTCTTTCTGATCCATCCGCCCTTCCAGCGGTTCTGGTTCTCCCAGTCCTTGGGATAGCCGATGCCCGGTTTGGACTCGACATTATTGAACCAGACGTATTCCACGCCTTCGCGGTTGGTCCAGACGTTCTTGCAGGTAATCGAGCAGGTATGGCAGCCGATACACTTGTCGAGGTTCAGCACCATCGCGATTTGCGCGCGCACTTTCATCGTAGCGCCTCCTTGCGACCGGGCTGTTTGACGCCTGTCCCCCAGTCCGCAGTGGCGTGGCCGCTGGCCTTGTCATCCGCGGCTTTATCAAACCAGTTGATCTCACTCATCTTCCGGACGATGACGAACTGATCGCGATTTGCCCCGACCGTACCGTAGTAGTTGAAGCCGTAAGCGAACTGGACGTAGCCGCCGATCATATGCGTCGGCTTCATGTTGATCCGCGTGACAGAGTTGTGGATGCCGCCGCGTTGCCCGGTGATCTCGGAGCCGACCGTGTTCACCATTTTTTCCTGCGCGTGATACATGATCGCCGAACCGGGCATCACCCGCTGAGAGACAATCGCCCTGGCGGTGAGCGCCCCGTTTACGTTGAACGCCTCAATCCAGTCATTGTCCTCGATGCCGGCAGCCTTGGCATCGATCTCGCTGATCCAGACCGTGGGCCCGCCGCGATTGAGGCTCAACATGATGAGGTTCTCGGTATAGGTCGAATGGATTCCCCATTTCTGATGCGGCGTCAGAATATTCAGCTCGATTTCGGGATTTCCGTTGGGAAGCTTGCCCAGCACCTGCTTGACGGATCTCGTGTCGATCGGAGGCCGCCAGGTCACGAATCCTTCGCCGAAGGCGAGCATCCAGCGGTGATCCATGTAGAGCTGCTGGCGCCCGGTAAGCGTTCGCCAGGGAATGAGCTCGTGCACGTTGGTGTAGCCGGAATTGTAGCAGACCCGCTCGCTCTCGATGCCCGACCAGGTCGGTGACGAGATGATCTTGCGCGGCTGCGCGACAACGTCGCGAAAGCGGATTTTCTCTTCTTCCTTGCCGCCGGCGAGATGAGCATGTTCGCGTCCGGTTGCCTTGGACAACGCGTGCCAGGCCTTTACCGCGACCTCGCCATTGGTCTCGGGCGCCAACATCAATATTGTCTCGCAAGCATCGATGTCCGTCTCGACCTTGGGCCGGCCGGCACAGGGTCCGTCCGACACCACGCCGTTCAATGCGGCAAGCGCCTCGACCTCGTGCTTCGTGTCCCAGGTCAGGCCTTTCCCGCCATTGCCAAGCTTTTCGAGCTGCGGACCGATCGAGGTGAAGCGGGCATAAGTCGCCGGATA
>DATBMX010000089.1:0-2752 GCA_036554625.1 Aestuariivirgaceae bacterium | reverse complement strand
TCCTGCACATGCATGAAGCGGTTTTCGAAGATGGTCTCGCGCAGTTGGCTCGTGCCCTGGGCCGTGCACATCAGGGCCATCAGCTGCGCCTGGAGATCGGTGGGGAATCCTGGGAAGGGCTGCGTTTCCACCGAAACCGCCTGCAAGCAGCCGCCGCTTTGCGCCACTCTGATGCCGCCCGGCCGCTCCTCGATCTCGATGCCGGTCGAGCGCAACGTTTGCAGCGCCTCTTGCAACAGATCCGGCCGGGCGCCATCGAGCAAAACGTCGCCGCCGGTGATCGCCGCGGCCATGGCATAAGTGCCGGTCTCGATGCGGTCGGGCAAAACGGTGTGATCCGCGCCGTAAAGCGCCTCGCGCCCCTGCACCCAAAGCGTCGCCGTGCCGATCCCCTCGATGCGGGCGCCCATTCTCACCAAGCAATTGGCAAGATCGCCGACCTCCGGCTCGCGTGCGGCGTTCTCGATCAAACTCTCGCCTTTGGCGAGCACCGCCGCCATCAGCGCCGTGTGCGTGGCGCCGACCGAGACCTTGGACAACGTCACCTTGTTCCCGGTCAGGCCGCGCGGCGCCCGCGCGATGACGTAGCCGCCTTCGAGCTCGATTTCGGCTCCAAGCTGCTCGAGCGTTTGAATAAGCAGATCGACCGGCCGCGTGCCGATGGCGCAGCCGCCTGGCAACGAAACCTTTGCCCTGCCGCAGCGCGCCACGAGCGGCGCCAGCACCCAGAAGCCCGCGCGCATGCGCGACACCATCTCATAAGGCGCCGTGGTGTCGACGATCTCGGCGGCCGTCAGCCTGAAGGTCTGGCCCTCGCTGCCGCGCTGGCCCGGCCTCTTGCCGGCAACGGTCAAATCGACGCCATGATTGCCCAAGATGCGGGCAAGCAGATTGACGTCGGCGAGTCGCGGGACGTTGTGCAGCGTGAGCGTCTCGCGCGTAAGGAGGCTCGCAATCATCAAGGGCAGCGCGGCGTTCTTGGCGCCACTGATGGGTATGGTGCCGGTCAAGCGCTGACCGCCGACAATCCGGATCTGCTCCATGTCGTTTCCCTTGAGCCGATCTGATCGAAGCTAATGAAGAAGCGGCGTCCGAGCAAACCGTTGTTGGAGGGCTTTAGCGCCGGCCAAAGAGACGCCTGAAGAAACCGCCCCGCCTCGGACCTCTATCGGGATCCGCGTATTGGAGGTCACGGTAGCGACGTGAACTCACTTGTGGGCCGTCTCTGGATTCTCCGCCTGGGGTCAGTCCCGCCAAAACGACTTGCGTGTTCTTCAGGCCAATTTCCCCAACGAGCGCGAAGAGCGTAGCCGCATTTTCCGTCGATAGACGGACGCAGCCATGCGATGCCGGCTTGCCCAGCCGCTTCACCTCATAGGTGCCGTGAATTGCATGACCTTCCTTGGTAAAGAACACCGCGTGCGGCATCGGGGCGTTGTCCCACTGCTTGCTGTACCACATTTTGTTCATGGAGCTCGTGGTGTAGGTTCCCGATGGCGTCGAATAACCGCGCAAGCCCGTCGACACCGGCCATTCATATCGCTCAACCCCATCCACGAACACCGTCATTCTCTGCTTTTCTTTGTCGATATTGATGAGGACGACGGAAGGAACGACCTCCGCCGTCGTCGCTTCCGCTGGGGCTCCTTCCCCGCAGACATGGGCGTTGTCGTTCCACCTCATGCCCGCGCGATCGCAATCGACCCTGGTCAGGGGTTGTCCTGCCGCCTGTGTCGTTTCCGGTCCGGAAGGCGGACCCACCGCTTCAACCGTTCCCGTGGCCGCCTCGGTTGGCGCTCCTTCCTCGCAGACATGGGCGTTGTCGTTCCACCTCATGCCCGCGCGGTCGCAATCGATCCTGGTCAGGGGTTGTCCTGCCGCCTGCGTCGCCTGCGATTCGGAGGGCGGGTCCACCGCTTCGACGGATCCCGTGCAAACATTGGCGCTCTCATCCCAAACCAGTGTTGCCGCTTCGCAACCGGATCGCGTCAAGGGCTGATAGGCGTATGCGCCGCCGGCCAAGGTAGCGCCAAGAATCAGCAAAGGGAGGGCTATTAATCTCACGTTTGATACCCCGTAGATGATCGGCGCATATGCCATGCAGCGGGCTCATCCCGCATAGGCCGGTTCGCCGGTTGTTAAAGGTACGGGCACGTCTCTATCAACGCAATGACGGTCGCGACAGTTCGTTCTAAAAGGGGCATCAATCTGTCATGCCCAGGGAGTGGCCCCTGGCGAGTTGCCGGTCGACGGCAAATTCAGCATACCCATTGTGTAAGATGCGCTCGCAGCAGGTAACTGGAGACTACGGAAATGCCCGAGAGAATCGGTGGAATTCCAAGCTGGGCATGGATTGCCGGCGCGGCTCTGATCGTCCTCAGCGTTTTCATAGGGTACCGCCTGGTGCAGACGCAGCAACAATTGGCGGCTACCCGAATCGAACTCGAGAACGCCAAGACGGGAGCGGAGAAGGCGAAGTCGGGAAGCGAGGAGCTACGAGCCAAACTCGAACAGGCCACATCGGCCCTCAAATCGACTGAATCCCAGCTCGCTGAGACTCAATCTCGACTTGACGGCGCCCAGAACGATCTGGCGAGCACGAAGAATGACCTGGCGAGCGCGAAGCAGCTATCCGATCAGATGAAAACGCAGGTCGATAGCCTTGAACAAGAGGCCACAAGTCTTACCTCGGAACTCCGAAAGGCGGATGGCCAGCGGATCGAACTCCAGCTGAAATTGGATGAGGCCAAAG
>DATBMX010000087.1:0-7656 GCA_036554625.1 Aestuariivirgaceae bacterium | reverse complement strand
AGCAGCGCTTTCCTGAGTCTGTGCGCTGCCGATGGCCAAGTTCCTCCTCTCTCTTGGCTATCAGGGGCGGCGCGGTTGCCCCCGGCCGCCCCGCCATTCTGCAAAGGAGCCGCCACCTGTTGGGATGGCCGAACTTGCCTTGAGTGGAGCGCAAATGTTGTGTAGCCAGAATGTATAGCTTGAAGCTCGATGGCTGATGATATTGGCCTCAATGCCATCAAAAAGGGTGCGCGAGTTTGGATGTGTAGAGGCGCGTGCCCGGCGCGGGGGGCTTTAGTGAAGTTTGAGGACAATCATGTTTAGTGAGTACTTTACTGGAATGCGGACTCGTGGCGTTCACGCCGCCTGGGGCGCTGTTTTTTGGGGGCGTCACTCGCCCCTGCGACTAATCGGCTGCTCCGACGTGAAACCTGAGCCAGATTTGGCGGGGCCTGTCGTGATCGGCTGGTCTGGTGGCCCAATCTTAGCTTCCGCCTGGCACTTGGCGATAAAACTATCCTTCTCGGCACCGGTGAGCTTGTGTGCGGCAGCCTGGGTTTCGCAGGATTGTTCAGCGAGGCGGCCGCCAATGTCTGTTTCCTCGGCTGGAGCTGGCGTTAGGCTCATCATTAGGGTCACTGCCAGAGCGGAGAGCGTCATAGCTTTCGGCTGCATCTTTGGACTCCTTCAAACCAGGGCATCGACCCTAATTCTACCATCGTTACCGGCCTTCTGAAATTCGGTTTGCTAATCGAGAAACGACAAGATAGCCCGCCGAAGCGGACTCCTAGTAAATTATAGTCTTGGTTCACTCGCCTTTTTCGTTCTTTGCATATGAGACCACCGAGCGCGCCACCAGGCATTGAGCATTTCCCTCACAACAGTGGCGCGAAGCCCATAGCCCCTGATTGCCTCTCCATTGCAGGCCCTCTAGCTTGCCCCCACGCACGGGCCCAAAGGTAGGCATCTTAGCCTCGGCCATGGCAATCGGATGACCTTGATGCATTCGGCAATGATGGCCTCCCCGTGCCCGCCAGAACGGTCAGCGGCTTTAACGCATTCTCGATGACGCGTTTCTGTCGCCGCAGCAGGCGTCCATGCCAGCGATGCCAAAGCGATAACCAGGACCGCGCCTATCGTGCTATCTTGGATGTAAAATTCATTTAGTCTCCTTCGATGTGTTGCCAATGGCGGGATTGCCATCGGCTAGGAGACAAGTGGCGCTGCCCTTTCGCTTTCTTTGTGAGCCACCTCACAGGCGCCAGATTTTCAGGCTCTGGCCTCGAGTAGATAACCAACAGAACGAAATAGGCGGTTTCGGCATAGGCCAGGTTTACAGCAGCTAACACACTCAAAACTTGACCGAGGTGATCATAAAAAAAGATGTTCCAGAAACTCCATAATGGGAAGAACAGGCAGGTTAGCAAGTTTATGCCCGCTACCGCTTTGTCGATTAGAATCTGTCTCACCGAGACGAGGACGAACCCGCCGGCCAATATCTCAAAGACAGCATTGATATGGTCATAGGTCTCGACCATGAGGTGCCAACATCGTCTCCGTGATGGCCGGATTGCCATCGACGGGAGACAGGTGGCGCCGACTCAAAGCGTTCTTTGTGAACTCCCTCACAGAAGGGAAGGACAAGACAAAAGGACCGCCGTAGGCGGGCTCCAACCAACGCAATCCTTTTAATAAAGCTACTCGCCTCTGTGCATGATCGGTGCTCCTCGGTGAAGCCGTATGGCAAGGTTGGTACCAACAAACATCGGCGACCGACAGCCTCCTGATCGCGGGCCAAAATCCGGTCTCCTCGACGGACGCCGCGGGAGCCCTGCTCGACAAGCTTATGTGATAAACCTGCATCTACCGCCAGCATGGCGGGTGAGGAGCGAGGAGCGTCGCAGGCGTGCCTGCGCCGCAACGATTGCGCCATGGTCGCAGGCGAGGAATGTTCGACGCCATATGCTTCGACTGCGATAGCACCTTGTGCCGGATCGAGGGTATCGACGAGCTTGCCTCGCGTTCCGGTCTCAGGAGCGAGGTTTCGCGGCTGACCGAAGCGGCCATGAACGGGCGTCTCGCCATCGACGACGTCTATGGCAGGCGTCTCTCCATGGTGTCGCCTGACCGCGCGGCGGTGGCCTGGCTCGGCGAGCGCTACGTTCAGGAGTTGGTGCCTGGCGCGAAAGAGACCGTGGAATCGCTGCATCGTCTGGGCAAGACCGTGTATGTCGTGAGCGGTGGGCTGTTGCCAGCCGTACAACATCTCTGCCGTTCGTTGACCGTTCCTGACGCGAACATTTTCGCGGTGGCGGTCAAATTCGACAGTGCAGGGGGCTACGAGGGATTCGACACGGCGTCTCCGCTTGCGCGCGCGGATGGCAAGGCCGTCGTGTGCAGGAGCCTTGCTGCGCGCCACCATTCGATCGCCATGGTGGGCGACGGCATGACCGATATCGCCGCGCGTGCGACGGGCGCATATGTCGTGGGCTTCGGCGGCGTCGCGTATCGCGAGGCGGTGGCCGAGGCCGCCGATTGCTATATCGAGAGCCCCGATCTCTCGGCAACGCTCGTGCCGCTCTTGACGCAAGAGGAACGTGAAGCGCTAGGGCTTGCGTGATCCTGTCGAGGCGAGCGTGTCTCTAAAATTGAAGCCGGCTCGCACACCTCACATGAGGCAGTGCTTTGATCGCGTCGAGCACCGGGTCTGAAATCGGCTCGTCCACTCCCAACAGCGCGATCGCTTTTCCGCCGGGAGCAGAGCGGCCGAGATTGAAAGTCGCAATATTCACCGCGGCTGCGCCGAGCACTGTTCCGAGCGCGCCGATATATCCTGGCCTATCGGCATTCTCGGTGTAGAGCATGTGCGGGACGAGTTCAGCCTCCATGTCGATGTCTCCGACCTGCACGATCCTCGGCTTGCCGTCGGAAAACACCGTTCCCGCCACCGATCGCTCGTTGTGCTCGGTTCCCACGCGCAGTCTTATATAGGTTTCGTAGGCTCCCGACCGGTCGCGCGTAACCTCCTCGACCATGATGCCGCGCTCTTTGGCGAGCGCAGGCGCGGAGATCATGTTCGCCTGTTCGAGAAACGGCGTGAGCACGCCCGAGAGCGCCGCTGCTGTGAGCGCCTTTGTGTTCAGGCCTGCCACCGCGCCGGCATATTCGACGCGCACCGATTTGAGTCCGGTATCGATCGTTTGGCCGGCGAAAGAACCGAGCTGCTCGGAAAGCTTGAGGAAAGGCATCAGTTTCGGCCTTTCCTCCGCAGAAATGGAAGGGAAGTTGAGCGCGTTGGTTATGGCGCCGTCGATAAGAAAATCCGAGATCTGCTCGGCGATCTGAATGGCGACGTTTTCCTGCGCTTCGCGCGTGGAAGCACCGAGATGTGGCGTGCAAATAATATTGGGTGACGAGAACAGGATGTTGTCGGTGGCGGGCTCGATCTCGTAAACGTCGATCGCCGCGCCAGCGACTTTCCCCGCTTGCAGCGCCTCGAAGAGCGCCTGTTCGTCTATCAGGCCGCCTCTCGCGCAATTGATGATGCGCACGCCGTCGCGCATCATGCGGATGGCGTCTGCGTTGATGATCTTGCGCGTCTTGTCGGTGAGCGGCGTATGCAGCGTGATGAAGTCCGCGCGCCGAAGAAGAGTATCCAGCTCCACCTTCTCCACGCCGAGATCAGTGGCCCGCTCCGGCGAGAGGAACGGATCGAACGCCACGACCTTCATCCGTAGGCCGCGGGCGCGGTCGGCAACGATGGCCCCGATATTGCCGCAGCCGATGATGCCTAAGCATTTGCCCGTGATCTCGACGCCGATCAGTTCAGATTTCGCCCATTTACCTGCCCTGGTCGTAACGTCGGCCAAGGGAACTTGCCTGGCCAGCGCGAGCATCAAGGCGACGGCGTGCTCGGCCGTGGTGATGGAGTTTCCGAACGGCGTGTTCATGACGACGATGCCGCGCGCCGTGGCGGCTTTGACGTCGACATTGTCAACCCCGATGCCCGCGCGCCCGATCACTTTCAGCCGATCGGTGGCCGCAATGACCTTCTCGGTCACCTTGGTCGCCGAACGCAGCGCGAGTGCGTCGTAGGCCGGAATGATCTTGATGAGCTCGTCGCGCGAGAGATCGGTCTTGATGTCGGCCTCGATTCCGCGCCTCACGAATATATCGAGAGCCAGACGGCTAAGCTTGTCGGCAACGAGCACCTTTGGCGCCATTGTCTTTCTCCTTTCGCGCCGGAATTTTCCGAGGTGACGCTCAGGCTGCCGCGATCGAAGCTGCGCCCTGCGGCCTCAGAGTCGCAAAAGCCCAGTCGAGCCAAGGCAACAACGCCAGGAGATCGTCGGTTTCAACGGTGGCGCCGCACCAGAGGCGCAAGCCAGGCGGCGCGTCGCGATATGCGCCGATGTCGAACGCGATACCCTCCTTTTCGAGCAGCTTGGCGATCTTGCCCGCGAATGCCGCTTGCTCCGGTAGGGGGAGCGAGGATATTTCCGCATCCACGACCCGCAGGCATACCGACGTGTTCGAGCGCGTTGCGGGCATCTCAGCGAGAAAATCGATCCAGGGCGTGCGGGCGACCCAATCGGTCACCGCTTGGGCATTGCGGTTGGAGCGCGCGATCAACGCATCAAGGCCGCCGATGCTTTCGGCCCATGCCAGTGCATCGAGATAATCCTCGACGCACAGCATGGACGGCGTGTTGATGGTCGCGCCTTCGAAGAGTTCCTCGTTGAGTCTGCGGCCTTTGGTCAGCCGGAAGATCTTCGGCAGCGGCCAGTTCGGGGTATGACGCTGCAAACGCTCCACCGCGCGCGGCGACAGGATGAGCATCCCGTGCGCGGCTTCTCCGCCAAGGACCTTCTGCCACGAATAGGTGATCACATCGAGCTTCGCCCAATCGAGGCGTTGCGCGAAGATGGCCGAGGTCGCATCGCAAATCGTGAGGCCTCGCCTGTCGTCCGCAATCCAGTCGGCGTTCGGCACGCGCACGCCCGATGTGGTTCCATTCCAGGTGAAGACGACGTCCCGATCGAAATCGACCTTGGCCAGATCGGGCAGCCGGCCATAGGGCGCTTCCATGACGCGGAGATCGCCGATCTTGAGCTGATCGACGACATCGACGACCCAGTCCTTGCCGAAGGCGTCCCAGGCCAAGACGTCGACGCCCCGCGCGCCCAACAGCGACCACAGCGCCATTTCCACCGCGCCCGTGTCGGAGGCCGGTACGATGGCAACGCGATAGTCCTGCGGCAAGCCGAGCAAAGCGCGGGTTCTATCGATGCTGAGCCTCAGACGCGCCTTACCCTCAGCCGAGCGGTGCGAACGGCCGAGCATCGCGTCTTGTAGATTGTCGAGAGACCAGCCGGGGCGTTTGGCGCAGGGGCCTGACGAGAAGAAAGGATTTCGCGGCCGCGTCGGCGGCCGATCGAGAGAGATCATCTGCGTCTACCCTTCCAGATAGATGCCCCTCGTTGGGGAGAGGTGTCCCGCCTATTCGCGTATGGAGCTTTCGTCGCGAAGTCAAGCAAGCGGACGTCGCGCTTGCGGATTGCACGACGAGAATTGCAGGGATTGCGCCGTGAAGCGGAGGGGCGTCGGCCGAAAGTACAATTCCCCCAACGAGGAGCTGTGAAAAACACGATCCCACTCGCTGGGGGATCTTGAGCCTAGATGAGTTGCGAAGATAACGAGGCTTGGACCAGGAGGGACAAATGAACGCCAGACGCAGCACCACCTCCATCGAATCGCATCCGGAACTTGCCGGCACGCCGGCTGGATCCTTGTCTGGTATCTCTCCTCACCGCTCTCATGTCCTGCGGCGCAACGCGAACGCAAGCGTGCGGCTTGTCCTCGCGACGTCGACCCACGCAGGGAGCCTTATCGATGACAAGCTGGAGGCCGCCATCTTTGCAGCTCCTTAGGAGTGTTGGAGGTCTCTGATCGCTTGATGCAGGCGAAGTTTGCTTGTTATCCGGCGATGCCGTGCTTGGCATGATACGCCTTGACGCCGGGCTCGTTTGCGATCCGTTCGTAGTGTGCGACCAGCTTTGGCGCGAAACGATCAGGCAAATCTCTTGGGATGTGGTCGAGCACTCCGGATCTGAGTTGGCGGATGAGCATGGCATATTTCTTGTATGTAAGGACGACCTTATTATGTAAGTAGGGGATTAGACATAGCTGCGCCGGCGCTGACGACCCGGAAGAAGAGGTACGAAGGACAAATGACCAGACTGAAGCCGCTTTTGACCCTTGAGGAGGCCGCGACGTACCTTGCCGTCAGTAAGACCACCCTCCGGCGCTGGACGAATGATGGCAGGCTCGCTTGCCACCGCGTCGGGCCGCGGAACGAACGGCGGTTTGACCCCGACGTGCTCGATAACTTTGTCGCAAGCGGCATGTCCGAAATCCCGGATGTCCGTCCGCCGACAATCGGCGGTATAGACAACGGACCAAGGGGCACCCAGGCAGATCTGGCGTCGCGACATATCTGTCTGTTTGTCGGGCGTCACGAAGAGCGCTGGGAAGCGTTTCGGCCGTTCTTCTTGAAGCATTTCTATGCCGGCAAACCGACCGTCTATATCCACTCTGCGAGCACCCGCGAAGAGCTGATGGATCACGTCCGCGCCGAAGGACTCGATCCCAACGAAGTGTGTCATCGTGGATTGCTGACATTGATTCCCGCGCAAGATGCCTACCTGAAGAATCAGACCTTCACGCCGGAATTCATGGTGGCTTTCATGCGCCTCCAAATCATCAGAAAGCGTGCCGACAATCACCCGTCGCACCTGCTTGTGGGCGAAATGGATTGGTTCTTCTCGAATGCACCGGGCGTTGAATCGATGCATGAATATGAAGCGGCCCTGAACGATCTGCTGATCGAGCACCCCCAGACGACCATCGTGTGCCAGTACGATCTCTCCCGGTTTGCCGGGCCCGATGTCATGAAGGCATGCTGCTCGCATCCGGGCGTCGTCTATCGCAAGCGCCTTTACCAAGGCTACTATTCCTCGAACGATTGGTCGGCCAACGAAATCCGCTAGCCGATCCGGGTCTCGCGGGTTCGCTACTTCCTGCGCTCCTGAGGACAGGAACCTTTGAGCGCGCGGCGCGCGGCGCACCAGGCTCGATAAAGAGCGAGCTTGAGCGCGGCGCCGTCGGCCGCAAGCACGCGCACCAGCAGCCCCGCATTGTTCGGCAGTTGGGAAAAGCCGAGCACGGCGATTTGGCGATCGAGGCTGATCCGCCGCAGCTCCGCCACGACAGTCTTCGCTGGAAGATCGAATCCGGCGACGATCATCGTTCCTTGCGCCGCGTAGCACCCCGAGAGTCCAGGACAAGACTCGGCGAACGCCGCGCCGTCGATTCTCAAGCGGTCGACGGCCAGCGATGTTCCGGCTTCATCCTCGACCACGATCTCGCTGAAATAGGCCGAGAATACGCCGGCCTGTCCCTCCGGATCGTGACCGAGGAAAGAGTCGGCCACCACCGCGAGCGCATTGCCGGAGAGCCTGATCGCAACCTCGGATCTGAAGCGCGATCCCGGAAAGAGAATCTGTGCGTCCGGCAGATATTCCAGATACGACCCCGCCTCGCACTCGATGCGCGCGCGCTGAGCGGCGCTGCCCGAAGTCATGGAATGCACTACGGTTGCCGATTGGGTCGACACAT
>DATBMX010000086.1:0-4772 GCA_036554625.1 Aestuariivirgaceae bacterium | reverse complement strand
CCGGCTTCGCGCCCGCCATGGCTGCATTGGCATTGGCCTATTTTCGGAGAGGGATAGGCGTGCCGGGAACCCCATTCGCCACGGTCGCGGAGGCGCGCCGCTCGATAGACGAGTCGCTGCCCAAAACAGAGGCAGCTGCTCGGCGAGCGATTGAGTTGGATGCCAATCTTCCCGACGGATATCCCGTGCTCGGCGTAGCAATCCGACGCAAGGAGGGTTGGGCACAAATGGAAGAGCTTTATTCCAGAGCGCTCGCACTGGACCCGTTGCACCCGGACACGATGCACTTCTACGCCACTTACCTTGGTGCTGCGGGACGTGTGAAAGAGGCCATCGCAATGCGGGAGAGATTGATGAGGATAGAGCCGCTCGTTGATGTCTACACCGCCAACTACGAAGAGATGCTTTGGGTCGATGGCCAAGAAGACGCGTTGAACGCTAGGCTGCGCGAACGGCCGCCCAATTCACCCGGATTTCTCGCCACTTTTTTCAGTAGGATGTACGCGGCGCAAGGCCGGTACGCCGAGGCTGCCGACGCCGTGAAGACAGCTCCCCGAGACCGTCATCCTGAAGGAGCGGTTGAGGCTGCCGAGCGCCTGCTGCGCGCCGTGCCGATCTCGAGTGCCGGAAGCTCCGCGCAAAGCCTTCCGCGACTTGATGGTGATCTCGAGGGCCTGGACTTCGTCTACGTTCACGTTGGCGCGCCTGAGCTCGTTATGCAGGCATATGAAGACGGCCTCGCTGGCGGAGTTCCGCTGATTCAAAGTTTCGTCCTGCTTTGGCATCCGTCCTACGCGCCGGTACGCAAGACCGAGCGCTTCAAGGCTCACGTTCGGGCTTTCGGCCTCGTCGATTACTGGCGTACGAAGGGCTGGCCGGATTTGTGCCGTCCGGTGGGCGCCGACGATTTCGAGTGCAATTAACGTCACGGCAGTTATTGGCGACAGCCGGTCGCTAGGCCGCTGGCCGCTGATGGGCCGGAACCGGACGAGCATTCATGCGAGGCAGCAAGGCGTTTGACCCTAACCGCCATTAGCCCTGGGATGCGGGCCTTACCTGCTTCCTGCCTGGGTGTTAGCCTACCCGACGAATTGCGGATCGGGCATGGGAGGCAGCACGATGCATAAGACTGGTCAGGATCGCAGGCAATTCGTCGCCAAAGGGCTTCTCCTCGCCGGTGCCGCCAGCATAACGGCCTCCGGACTGGTATCCGGCGCTGTCCGCGCCCAAACGGCGCCGCGGCCGATCCGCCGCTCGGAACGCTATGATGATTCCTTCATCTTCGAGCGCAAGCCGTTCAAGTGGCCGGGAAACAACACGCTCGCCGTTTGGTTCGCTCCTAATGTCGAAGTCTGGCATTACGATTCCGCCGTCGGCACCGGGATCACGCCCAATCCGACCAACCGTGTGCCCGACGTCTTCAACTACGCTTGGCGCGAGTATGGCATGCGGGTCGGCTTGTGGCGCCTCGCGGACGTGTTCGACGAAGCCGGAGTCAAGGCGACCGTCGCGCTCAACGCGCAGGTGTGTGATGTCTACCCTAAGGCGATGGATGAAATGAAGCGCCGGGGCTGGGAGTTCATGGGCCACGGCACCACCAACTCGACGAACCTGGCCGCGTTCGATCAGCAGCCGGACCATGAACGCGACGCCATCCGCAACATCCTTAGGACCATCGAGCAGGCGTCGGGCAAACGGCCCCGCGGTTGGCTCGGCTCCGGACTGGTCGAGACCTACAACACCCTCGATATTCTCGCCGCGGAGGGCGTGAACTATTGCGGCGACTGGAACAATGACGATCAGCCGGTGCCTATGAAGGTGAAATCGGGCAAGATGTTCGGCATCCCCTATTGCAACGAGATCAACGACCTCGGGGTCTATCTGCGTAGGAATTGGACCGGCGAGCAATATCTACTCTCGGTTATCGATCAGTTTGACACGCTTTACGCCGACAGCCGCAAGCAGCCGCGGGTGCTGGGCGTGCCTCTGCATCCGATGATCTCCGGCCAGCCGCTGCGCATCAAATATCTCCAGCGCGCCATCGCCCACATGAAGGAGCATCAGGGCGTGTGGTTTGCCACCGGCAGCGAGATCATCGACGCCTATGAGGCCGTGGCGTGAGCAGCTTCTGAGACCATGAGAATAGCATGTCCAGATGATGGGTGTGTTGGCGGAATTGGAGCGCGCCGGCCTCTGGAAGCCCTCAGGACAACCGTCCCAAACTTGCGACGTCAATTGATCATCGACGGAGCGGGTGATTGCATCGACGGGAACGAGGTCCTCGAATTCCTGAATGCGCATCGCTGAATGATGTGAGTTGCTTGGGAGTAATATAACGGCTCGTTCTTTCGTCCGGATATGGCGAGTTTCGGACCAAGTCGGCCGCCGCTGGAGATGTCCGGATGCGCTTCAAAGCGGACGCCTGTCACGGCGGCTTGGGCCTTGCCGCGAAGGCGGACGTATTTTTTCCACTAGCATCGACGCATTTCGGGCGGGCCGTCGCTCGCAACAATCGCAATATTACCGCGGCCGCTGTCCGACAAGATGCGACCGTCTACGAGGACGACGCGTCGCCCACATGAGGAGGCGAAAGCAGGCTCATGGGTGATCATCACAAGAGTCACGCCGTTAGATCGAACGACATTCATCAGGAGGTCGAGCACTCTCGTCCCTTCCATCTTACCGAGGTTTCCTGTCGGTTCGTCGGCGAGCACAAGGCGAGGCGCATTAACCAGGGAGCGTGCGATCGCTACACGCTGGCGCTCGCCACCGGACAATTGCGGGGGTTTTTGATCGACACGTGCCGAAAGCCCGACTGCGGCCAGCAGATCGAGCGATCGCGCGCGGCGCTCGCGGTCGCGAATATTTTCGGAAATCGCGATTTCGACATTCTCGCGGGCGGTCAAGTCAGGCAGCAGACAGAAACCTTGAAAGACGATGCCGACATACCGGGCCCGGATGCGCTTCCAGTCGGTTCGGGTCCTGATTGGCCGGCCTTCGAACTTGACCTCACCCGCGCTCGGCTGGTCGAGGCCGCAGATCATGTTCAGAAGAGTAGACTTGCCGCTGCCGCTCGCTCCGACGATGGCGAGCGTTTCCCCGGCATCGATCGCGAGCGATATATCGGCGAGCGCGACAATGCGCCCACCGTCGAATTCACGCCACACGTGGCTGAGCTCGACGAGCGCCTTCGTGTCTCCTGCATCTGTTCGAGCAAAGGGTGGGGGGACGTTCTCGAAGGGTGCGATTTGCATCAAGTGGCTTCCGTGACGTCCACGCCCCAGCCAGCTCACCCGTCGAAAGACTGTTGCCCGGAGGGAGGGAGGAAGCTTTACCCCGAAAGCAACAGGCCTTCCTCTCTTTCACATAATCTGCTGCTGCCGTAGCCTGAACTGTTGCCCTTATCGTTAGCGAAGGATTGGCCCATGACCGACATGCATGCGTCCTTCCGTCGGGACATCGGGCTTGAACTCTTTATGACAACCCTCACAAACGTCTAGCAGGGCGTCGCCAGCGCTACGCAGAGCCATTTGGCTTTTGTTATAGGCTGCGCCCTTTACGGCCACTCCCGCGTCGCGCAACTTACGCGACCACTCCTGCCATGCTGGGGAAACCGTCCAACCTCTGTCGGCCTCTCCTGTTCCGCCAAGTGAGACGAGAGTTGCCACAGCTTGTAGCTGATACGAGTGCTCATCAACCACATTCCACTCTTGAGCAGTTAGGGGCGCGTCCTTGTTGCCACCATCCCAGACATTGTGGGCAATATCATCGACTACAGCCACCATAAGAGCATTGATACTGATTGAGGGGGACAGGAACGGCGTCCGAGCCGCGCCTTGTTGAGCGGCGCTAGAAGCGGTCCATCCAATTGCGACCAAGGCACTCACTGTCGCCATGGACAACGTCCCAACGGCAATACGTATGGGGAAAACCGAGGCCTTCATTTTTCAACTCCTCCGATTGGCCCCGACCGACATACGCGCTGCCAAGCGAGACCGAACTTGGCCATCGAAGGCCCGGAAGACCTATTGGGCTTTGGTCTTATGCGAACAAAGGACGAGGCGTGAGCAGAGCGGGAGGGTACATGCTCAATCCCTGCTTGGAGTAGACCTACCCGCTCTGTGCCCGAAGGTGCGCGACCGCTCTTGGCGAGGTCTTTCCGGCTAAGCGCACCGCGCGCGATCGGCAGCTTTGAATCGAAATAGCCATCATCTGCGCAGCGGAAAATTCGGCCGAACGTCGGCAGAATCGCTCGCACGGAAGGCAGCCTTCAGTTGCGCCGTTTGCCAAAGACCGAACCACTCGTCCAGATTGGCAACGATGTCTACGCGACGAGCACGCGCCGGCAGCAATGGCGAGGCTCGATTTTTGAAAACGTGCACCAACGAAGAGCGGCGGGCTAATCATCATTCCTAGGTATGACCGAGAAGTCAGGTCGAACCGCTCGACGTTTGCGAACGATGACATTCGCGGGGCTTGGTAACACAACCTTCGCCTGCTGCTCTGGAAATTGAACGCCTGTCCCAGGAGGGAACGTGATCTGAGTCGTAAAGAGGCCGCTCAGGTCAACCGGTATGTTGTTCATGGACGCCATTCCTTCGGGCGTCGGGATCGTCACGGTGGTCCCTGATTGGTCTGAAATATCGAGCCCCCCGCTTTCGCCCGTCGCAGGGGCGACGCTGAGATTACCCCCGGTTGGATAACTGACGGATAGTCCCTGATCCGTATCGAGGTCAAAGCCTCCGCCCGGCTGAAAGACAAGAAATGCCCGG
>DATBMX010000076.1:0-4016 GCA_036554625.1 Aestuariivirgaceae bacterium | reverse complement strand
GCCCACCGCGCCATGCGAAGCCGCAGTCCCGTTCGATGTTTGAACCCGCCCATTTTGGTTGAGCGTTTGAGGGACTTAGGTCTGTCATGATTTCGACCTGCTGGTGTCGCAACACGCTGCTCATGAAGACAGCAGATATTCAACAAATTGGAGCTTGGTTGATCGAGCGCGGCCTCGCAGGCGACTCCGAAGACAAGCTCCTGCAGGGCTTCTGCGAGAAATGTCGTGTTGCGGGCTTGCCGCTCGCGCAGGGCGTAATGATGGTTGATACTCTGCATCCGATTTACGAAGGCAGGTTATTCTCCTGGAAGGCTGATTCAGCGGATGCTTTGACGAGCACTGAATATGGCAGCAGCCGCGGCGGCGACAGTGCGCGGGTATGGCAGGAAAGTCCATTCTATCACCTGCTATCCACGGGAGGGAATGAACTGCACCGCCGCATCGGTCCCGGACACCTGATGGATTTCACTATTTTGGACGATTTGAAAGCTGAAGGTCAGACCGACTATTTGGCCATGGTCCACCGTTTTGATGAAGGCACGGCCATAGGCGAGATGGATTGCGTTTGCACGAGATGGAGCACGGCTGCCTCCCGAGGTTTCGCCGAAGACGAACTCGACGCGCTCCGCAGCCTGGTTCCGTCTCTATGCTTGGGCGTGAAAGCCCATTCTCTGGCGCGCATAGCGAAATCTCTGGTCGAGGCTTATCTCGGACGCGACGCTGGTCGCCGCGTGCTGGCGGGCCACATGTCGCGTGGCACGGCCGATCGTATCAATGCCGTCCTGTGGTTCTCCGATATGCGTGATTATACCGCGATCTCGGAGAGCGCCGCGACGGATCAGATCTTGCCTTTGCTGAATGACTACGCCGAAGCGGTGATCTCGGCCATCCACTCTGCCGGGGGCGATGTTTTGAAGCTTATCGGTGACGGCACTTTGGCGATTTTCCACACCGATGATATGGCCGATGCCTGCCGTGCGGCGCTGGCTGCGGAGAATGATTTGAGACAGCGGCTTGAAAAGCTGAACGCACTGCGTGCGGCTCAGGGTTTTCCCGTGACGACGATCTATTTGGCGCTGCATATCGGTGATGTCTTTTATGGCAACATTGGAAGTCGCGATCGATTGGACTTCACTGTTATTGGGCCGGCGGTCAATGAGGTTGCACGTGTCGCCTCCCTTTGCCGGTCGGTCGATCGTCTTATGCTCATGTCATCGGATTTTCTGTCGGCCTTGCCGCTCGCCGACCGGAGCAAGTTCGTGTCGGTTGGCCGATATGCGCTGCGCGGCAGCAGCCGCGCTCTGGAGCTCTTCACGCTCGACCCCGCAATGCTGAGAACGGAATTCGCTGCGCAGAATGAGGAACGTCCCGAGGAAGTTGCTCAGGAAGGCTGATCCTCGGCGTCGACATGCACGACCTTCGGCTCTCCCGTCTCGCAACTCCTCATATGCTGTCGGGCATAGGCGTAATCCATCGTGATAAGGTCAGCCGACAGCCCACCCTTCTCTTCGATCCAGGCTCTAACCCAGGCTGGATAGCTAAGAAGCATGTAATCCCTGGCGAATTTTGCGATATCCTCGTTCTCGGCGGTCGGCGCATGGAATCGGAAGGTAGCGCCTGCCGAGATGCAGGTGCGCTCATAGGGTAGTGCAAGATATAGAGTGCAGGCGGAATCGCATTGTCCCGTGAACCGAAGCGAAATGTCCTTCTCTTGAATTTCGAGCAGCTTTACAGCATGTGCAGCGATATAGCCGCCCGGATCGTCCTTTATAATCAGCGTTTCTGAGGAAGTTTCTGTCTTGTCGTGGTCGCGCATAGCCGGGTCCCAGCCTCGCGGCGGCCTTTCGGCCTCTCCTGCCGCTGCGTAGAAACCCAATGCCCCAACCAGCATTCCCACCGTGAATCCGGTGAGAATGGACCGCATCCCGCCCATGCGTGCCTCTCCCGCCAAGGAGAGAGAACACGATTCGCTCTTCTCGCTGAAGCGGCTGCAAGCGACTGCGCAACGGATTTCTTCCTACTGTGACAAACATGCACCGCTAGAGTGCGGATGCCTCAAGCTCTCCCACCGAATAGCCAAGTTTGTCGAGCCCGTCCGCCAAATAATCGGCGAGCAGGGGCGTACCCGCAAGATACCGTGCCGTTCGGTTGTTGTGCGCCCGCGCTGCTTCTTCGCGCACCTGATCCCAATCCTCCACCCCATAATCCTCCCGCCCCAGCCACATGAGCGCCACAAGATCGATTTTCTCGTCCTCATTGAGGGAGCGTATGAGCCCCGCCATCTCCGCCAGAACCGGATCATCAGGATGATCTTCGAGGACCTCGATCATGCGGTCGTCGCTTGGGTTTGAGCCGGGATCACGCTTGCTTGGTGCATCCTTGGCGTAAAACTCGCGCGCCTTCTCAATCAGGAATACGACCTTTTCCGGCGAGATATTGATCTCGATGGGATCTTCCGCCCTAATCATCTGAGCCTCCTGTGCCGCGAAAACGACTTGGCCCTGACAATGGTTGCAAATCTCCGTCGTATTTGCGGAAGGTTGCTTGCCGACGCGCATGTCGCTAGGCCGACCTGAATGTGGCGCCGGGGACGGGAACGATCAATGCCAAGATTGAGCATCATCCGCATTTTTGTTACCGAAAGGAGCGGGTTTTCTCGGTTCGCATCTTGTCGCATGCACCATCCGCTCGGCATTGATTACCGAAACACTTCTTCGCCTTCGGAGAGGGCGATGGCGGGCGTGTAATACAAGTCTTTCAGCTGCCCCTGTATAAAGGCGGTGAAACCGCCCGCTCGGCAGTCACGACGCTTTCCCGCCGCGACATGGCAAGGTAAGGGCCGCCGATTGTTCGGCGTCCGCACGCGAAAATTCAGTTCTTTAAGACATACACCGGCGTTCCGACAGACACTCTGCCATAGAGGCTCAGTATATCGGCGTTGCGCATGCGGATGCAGCCGTAGGACGCTTCCTTCCCGATCGACGAGTCATTGTTCGTGCCATGGATTCCATATGTGCCGTTCCCCAGAATGAATACGGCAGCGCCGAGCGGATTCGAGGGGCCCGGCGGGACGATTTTGGGCAAATGCGGCTTATCTTTCCTGATCTGTGCCGGCGGCGACCATGACGGATTGCGCATTTTGCGCGACACGCGCGTGCGACCCTGCCATTGCCGGCCAGACCTGCCGACAGCCACGGTGAAGCGCAGTGCCTTGTCTCCGCTCAGCACATAGTAAAGCCGCCGCTCCTTTGTGCGCACGACAATCGATCCTTTAGGATAGCCTTTGAAAATTACGGCTTCCGCCGCCTGCACTGGCAAAACTTGCCAGAACAGGGCAACGGCGAAAAATGTCAGGCAACAGGCAATGCATTTCATTGCTTACACCTGCTCGATAAAGGCGGCCGTTGCACTTTTTGCTGAGCGCGAGGAGTCCCGTGACGTTGACCTCGCTCGATAAACGGCATTCATCGCCACTGGATTAAACGATTTCTTGACCTCGGCCAAGCCGGACTGTCCTAGATCTGAAGAGTCGTTGAAGTACCGAAGATGCTGCATAGTCATCATCAAATGATGACGCTGAAGATAGCCGAGGCCTGGAACCTGGTGGTCTGCCAAAGCCACAAAGAGACTGCCATAGTTGCGAGAAATTTGTCCTCCGAAGGCAAACCCGCAAAGACGGTCATTGATCAGTATAACCTCGCCTATGAGCAAATTTGATCTGAACGACAAAGCATCAAGCAAACAGCTTCGCATGTAGGACCGTCCCGTCACTCGGACGCTACGCTCATTCTCCTTGAATCGTCGCCACGACCTGAGCAATTGCAAGCATTGCTCCTCATGGCCTTTGTCATATTTGAGAATCTGCAACCCTTCGATTCGACCCGTTTTGCTCAAGTTTCGCCGTAACCGGTAGAACGATGGTCCAGCTCTGTCTCTTAGAAGTTCACCATCATAAATGTACTCCTCTTCGATGAGCTCCATCTCGAAGCCCTCGGCTGAGATCTTGTCTCTTTGGT